>CAMBOD010000192.1 GCA_945868985.1 Prosthecobacter debontii
AACCCCTCCGCGACCTCCTCAAACCCTCCCTCCAACTAGCCGCCTAGTTCCCCCATAACCCACAACCATCAACAATCTCTCCTCTCCTCTATGACCCACTCTTTTTGCTGAATCTTGACGGGCACAACCTAGTATTATCCCGCAGGGGATTTGGCAGGGTGGGAATGGGGTTGGCATGGCGGACGGAGGAGAGCAGGTTTCGTCTCTTTGGTAAACCGGTTTTGCGGTCGGCATATCGCCACGCCTCACGAATCCTCGCATCAGGCTGCCCGCACAAAGCATCCTCGCACAAAGGGACACAAAGTAACGCTCCTTCCAAGTCTGCCGTGCTCGCCCCAGCCGCGCGCTGCACTTTAGAAAGTGAGCGTGACCGTCATGATCGCATTCCACAGGACGCTGTCGGCTTCGCCTTCGTGGCTCTTGTCGCCGAAGCCGTCCACTTGATCGGTGTTGAGGCGGTAGATGTCCTTGTAGCCTTTGTCGGGGAAGAAGAGGCCGATGCCCATGCCGACGATGATGTTGTCCGTGAGGAGCGGGCGGTATTTCATGCCGAAGCTCACGTCCCAACCGAGGCGATCGTCCACTTTGTTCGTTTGCAGCGCGTGCTCGATGGGCGCGGTCTGGTCGAACCAGATGTAGTTCGCGTTGAAGAATGCGCGGAGGCGCGGCGTCACGTCGGCGTCGAGGCCGAAGCCGAGGATTTTCACGCCGGGGTTCACGAAGTTCGACTGCCCCTCGGTTTTGCTGCTGCGAAGGCTCGTGAGGAGGCTGTCCGGGTTTTTCAAATTCACCGCCGTGCCCGCGAGGTTGATACCTTCGTGGACATACCAGCTAAACGGCCCGCCGACGAAATTCGGCGCGTCGAGAATACTGTCGAAACCGGTCGCGTGCTCGTCCGTCGGATTGCGGTCGCCGCTCGCCCAGAAGCCGCTCAATTTGAAACGCAGCCAGTCGCGGTCGTAGCTCAGTTCCGCTGCGGCCATCTGCGCATTCACATCCACCCGGCGACCTGCGAGACCGTTGAGTTCGTCTTCGCCGAGCGCCCAGTAAAAGGCGTGCGTGATGTTCCAGCGACCAATGTGGCCATCGCCAGCCCAGCCGAGATACGCCACGCGCACATCGTGCTCGGTGGAGAAATCACCCAGCGGTGCGGGCCGGACGAGGAAGTCGTTTTTGTCGTAGTGACGCTGACCGTCATCCCAATTCATGTGAAAGGACGCCTGCGTGGTGTAGCCCTTCCAGATGAAATCCTGACGGTAAATGTTGGCGATGAGCACCTGCTGGTCGCGTGAATCGAATGTGTTCAGCCCGCTGTAGGTGTCCTTCTCCCGCATGTTGAAATACGCGAGGTTGTATTGTGTGCGGTTGTTGTCGTGATTTCCAAACAGGCGGATGCCGAGATTGGTGTCGTTGAAAATGAAGCCGCGAAAATCCGACACGAACGGCTGGATGCCCCAGCGCGAGGTCCAAAAATCGTAGTTATCGCTGAGGTCGCCAAGGTGATACTCGAAGAACAATTCCTGCAACGCGATCCAGTCCCTGTGGCGGTAGGTATTCCGCGTCCCGGCGAAGTCTTTTTCGTGGTCGCGGTTTTTGCCACGCTTGGATAGTGGCTCATTGGTAACCGGGTCCACATCCACAAAAGAGTCTGAACCTCCCGAAGCGCGCAGTTGCGGCGCGATGTAGCGGAAAAGATCCGCTGGATTCACCACCTTGGTGAGCGGCTTCAGCGCACCACCCTCAGCATTCACGCTGCCCGATGCTTTCGGCGTTGCGCCGATTTTAGAAGTATCCGGCTCGGAACCGCTGCGGCGGTTCACGCCACGCGGATCGGGATCGAGTAGGTTTTGCTCGCGCACCCAAATCCAGTTGTCGTTTTTCACCAACTGCACGCGGAAGAGCCAGTCAACCGGCTTGAACGACGTCTCGCCCTTGAAAATTTCCACCGATAGCGAACGGTCATCCACAATCAGCCACTGCTCGCCGCGCCCGAAAAACTCCGAGCTGTTCGGCGTCGCCGCACTCACGCCGCTCGGCACCGGCAACCGACGGTATTCAAAGAGCGAAAAATTCTTCAGTGTGATGTTCGCAAAAATATCCTGCCCGTAGATCGGGTAGTCGCCCTTGAGCTTCGACTGCTCGTAGGGGTGCCACCATTTGATCGTCTCGCGTCCATCGCCGTAGGGCGTCTCGTGCGAAGGGTCGTGATAGCGCTGCCACTTCGGAAACGGAATGGCCCAGCGATTTGCAATGGGCGACGAGCCCGGCAAAAGTCCCAGCCCTTCGCGACCGAGCGGATATTCGCGATAGTGGAAAATATTGTCCCGCTGGTGCTGCGAACGCACGCCCCTGCGCGGAAGTTTCAACCGGCCCGGCTCATCAATATTGTCGAAGCGCGGCACATACAAAAAGTCCTCCGGAAAAAGCGCAGGGCGGTCGCGCAATTCACCCGGCTGTGGCGCAGGCAGCGCATCCGGAATAAGAGGTGATCCTGTTCCGCCAAAAATACCGTCATCCAGCGGCGATCCCGTTGGCAATTTCGGCTCGCTTTTCACCGGCTCCGGCTTTGCGGGCGGTGGCGCATCCGGCATCTCCGGCAGCGGGCGCACTTTCGGATGCGCCACTTTAAACGAATCCACACTACTGCCCGGATCGGGATTAAACTGCGACGGAGCTTTCGGCGGCGATTTCTGCCGCTCCGTATGCGTCAGCTCCTCGCCTATAGGATGCGCGCAAAACCCTGTGCTCAGAATACAAACCGTTGTGGCTGCAATCGTGACTGGTCGGGTTGGAAGCATTTCGCGCTGCATTTACTCGGTCTTGCCCACATTTTGCAACCTTTCGCAAAAGCGTCCCCGGCGTGACTCGAACACGCGACCGGCCGCTTAGAAGGCGGCTGCTCTATTCCAACTGAGCTACGGGGACTTAAAAAAACCGTCGCGCAAACCCATAAAGCATCCCCTCGAAAACGGCGAGAGGTTTTCAATACGAACCGCCAATCGTGCTGAAATCCACCGCGAAAACTCGGCGCAAATGTTGATGATGAAAAGTGCAGGCGCCTCGAAGAATTCCGCACGTTGTGAAGTTTTAGGATTTACCGTTGACCCACCCATTACTTGTGTTAGAGGCAGAGCTTTCCGACACCCCGACACTAAATCATGTATTGCCCCAAGTGCAGCAGCCTTGAAGATAAGGTGATTGATTCCCGGCTGTCCAAGGACGGCCGAAGCATCCGCCGTCGCCGTGAATGTCTGGCCTGCAACCACCGGTTCACCACTTACGAGGAAGTCGAGCGGACGGAGTTGCGTGTGTCCAAACGGGATGGAAGGAGCGAGCCTTTCAACAAGGAGAAATTACTGAACGGGATGATCAAAGCTTGTGAGAAGCGCCCTGTGGGTGTGATTCAACTCGAACAAATCTCGGACGAAATCATGGCGACGCTCGGCTCGGAGTTCCGGCGCGAAGTTCCGAGCACGGTCATCGGTGCAAAGGTGATGGCGGCGCTCCACGAACTCGATGAGGTGGCCTACGTGCGCTACGCGAGTGTGTATCGGCACTTTCAGGACATCGGGGAATTTATCCACGAAATCCAAAAACTCGAAAAGCGTCCGCGCAAAGGCGGGGCGCAAACCGAACTCTTCAAGTGATCGCCTTCCGCGACGGACTTCCTTTGATTGCACTGGCAAACAGCCAGGTGGTTGCCTTCGAGCGCGAGTGGCTGATTCGCGCACTCAATGTCGCCGCACAGCGGGCGGGCTACGCGAAGTGGTGGCTCGCCCCGCACATCGCCGAAAGCGTGCAGGTATGGCTGGAAGGAATGCCGGATGTGCGCGTGATGCCGGTGGCGCAGTTTACGCGGGCCGTGCGCGCAGCGTTGCAAGTGGTCGGCTACGCAGAAGTGGGCGAGCGTTTCGAGGCTGCGTCGCCTTTCTCGCGCATCTCGCTCATCGAGGTCGCACAGGAGGCGGGAAATGGCTACGAGCTTGCGTTCTTCAACACGCTGGGCCGTCGCCTGCACGAAGTGCTGGAACTCGGCGGGAGCTATTGCGAACTCATCGGCCTCGAAACGTGCGTAAAACTGCTGCGGCAGAAAAAACACTGGTGCAGCCGGTGCGATGCCCTGCGCGCCGAGATCGTCATTTTCGCCCGCGAGCAAAGCGGAATCGCCTGCCGCGACGCGGGCGACAAACCAGGGCGCGAACTTTTTCTCCACGTCGCATGACCATCTTTGAAAAAATCGCCAGCGGTGAAATCCCCGCGAAATTCATCCACGAAGCCGAGGACTTCGTCGCGTTTCACGACGTGAATCCACAAGCGCCCGTGCATGTGCTCATCATCCCGCGCAAGTGCATCCCGCGAGTCGCGCTCGCGGAGGCTGCGCACGCGGATTTGCTTGGCAGGATGTTGCTCGCATCGCGTGAAATCGCTGAAAAACTCGGCGTTCTGGAAAGCGGCTACCGGCTCGTCATCAACAACGGCCGTGATGCTGGCGAAAGCGTGCCGCATCTGCACATTCACCTGCTCGCGGGGCGCGCCCTGCAATGGCCGCCGGGATAACTTTTATGGACACACTACTTCACTACCTGCCCGTCATTGCCGTGCTCGCAGTTTTTGCCGAGCGGATGCGCGAAGTTTCCACCAAACGCGAAACCGTGCCCGGCAAGACACAGGAGAAACTCACCTTCAATCTGTTCATGTTTTGTGGCGTCGCCATCGTCGTGGGCGGCATCTCGGAATACCTGCTGCTCGGTTTGGATTTCTGGTGGCCCACGTTCGTCATCGGACTTCCGATGTCCATCGCATCGTTCGTCATCCGGCGCTCGGCCATCCGTGCGCTCGGGCGTTTTTGGAGTCTGCACGTCGAGATGCGTGAAGGGCACGAGTTTGTGCAGACCGGGCCTTTCGCCCGCGCCCGGCACCCCGTTTATTTTTCGATGATTCTCTAACTCTTCGGCATCGGTCTCATGCTCAACGCATGGTTCACACTCGCCGGAGTGTTCGCCATTTTCATCCCCACGATGCTCACGCGCGTGCGAATCGAAGAACGCGCCCTCGTCGAGAAATTCGGCGACGCCTACCGCGCCTACATGAAAACCACACCGGCCATCATCCCCTGCGGCTGTCGCAGCAAATGAACTACCCGGAATCCCAGCGCAGGTTCGTGATTACCGGAATGGGTGTGATGGCACCAAACGGTCATGAGCTTCCTGTTTTTTGGGACAGCGTTCGTTCGGCGCGCAGTTCAGCGGGGCCGATGACGCGCTTTCCGGTGGAGGACTCACCAGTCGGCGCAGCGTGTGAAATTCGCGGATTTGAGCCCGGCGATTACATGGAGGCCAAGGTCGCCAAGCGACTGGACCGCTCCACTCAATACGCAATCGCTGCGGCGCGAATGGCCGTTAAAGATTCGGGACTGAATATCACAGCACTCCAGGCAGACCGCGTGGGTGTTGTCGAAGGCACAACAGTCAGCACGCTCGACGCAGCCACACGTTCCGCCGAAGCGTGG
>CAMBOD010000193.1 GCA_945868985.1 Prosthecobacter debontii
TGGCACACGAACTACCCGCACTTCCTTACGCAACCAACGCTCTCGAACCGCACGTTGATACGCGCACGATGGAGATTCACCACGGCAAGCATCACAATGCTTACGTCACCAACCTCAATAACGCGCTGAAAGATCAGCCCTCTCTCGCCGCGAAGACCGCGCTCGAATTGATTCAGGATCTCGCCAGCGTGCCGGATGCAATTCGCGGCCCCGTGCGCAACAACGCAGGTGGACACGTGAACCACACGTTTTTCTGGTCGCTGATGAAACCCGCCGCCGAAGGGAAACCCGTCGGCACGCTCGCCGCAGCGATTGATGCGACGTTCGGCAGCTTTGAGGCTTTTCAGGAAAAATTCGCCGCCGCTGCGGCAGGTCGTTTCGGATCGGGCTGGGCCTGGCTCGTCGTGAATGGCGGAAAACTGGAGATTTGCTCCACCGCCAATCAGGACAGCCCGCTGATGGGCAAGGCAGTCGCCGGCTGCGAAGGCAAACCGGTGCTTGGCCTCGATGTGTGGGAGCACGCTTACTACCTCAACTACCAAAACCGCCGCCCCGACTACGTGAAGGCGTGGTGGGCCGTGGTAAACTGGGCGCAGGCCGAAGCGAACTTCGCCGCTGCCAAGTAGGCATACGCCAGTCAAATACTCTCAAAGGCCCGGCTCTTTCAAAGAGCCGGGCCTTTTTCTACCACCCATCGCATGATGACGAAGATGTGAGCACTCGATTTTCGTGTGGAAATTGAAATCCCTGTGGACAATTTTCACAGGCGCCTCTAACACAGGGCTCCTTTCGCTTTCCCACCTTTTTTCGTATGCCACGCTTTGAATACATAGCCCTAGACGCCCGCGGTGCTGAATCACGGGGGATCATCGAGGCCGCCGACCAAAACTCCGTCGTCTCCCAACTCAGGCAGACTGGATATTTCCCAACAAGCGTCGAGCTTGAAGGAACTGGCCCGAAGCAGGGGAAAGGAAAAGCAAAGACAGTAAAATCAATCGCCCCGGCAACCACTGGCGGAAAGAAAGGAATCGTGCTTTTTCAGCGCAAGACGGTGAAGAGCAAGACGCTGATGATTTTCACACGCCAGCTCGCCACGCTCATTGACGCTGGCTTGCCGCTGCTCAAGGGTCTCGCCGTGCTCGCCAAGCAGGAGAAGGATCTTGTTTTGAAAAGCGCGATCAACAGCATGGCGGACTCGGTGCAGGGTGGCAGCACTTTCAGCGAATCCATGGGCCAGCATCCGCACATCTTTAACCGACTCTATGTCTCGATGGTGAAGGCGGGTGAAATCGGCGGCGTGCTCGAATTGGTGCTCACCCGACTCGCCGAATTTCAGGAGAAGGCGCAAAAGATTAAGAACAAGGTGAAGGCGGCGATGACCTATCCCGTCGTGGTGCTCATCATCGCGACTGTGATCATGTTCTTCCTGCTCACCTTTATCGTTCCGAAATTTGCCGCCATCTTCGTGGACATGCTCGGGGAAGGCGCGAAGCTCCCCGCGCTGACTCTATGGGTCATGTCTGTGAGCGACTTCCTGAAAAGTATGTGGTTCCCGCCAAACCTCTATTTTACGCTGATCGGACTAGCAGTGGTCTATTCCGGCTGGTGGGCTTTGAATAATACGGAGGCGGGAAAAAGCGGCCTTGATAGATTCAAACTCAAGATGCCGGTCTTCGGCGACATTCTGCGCAAGGGAGCGATCTCGCGCTTCTCGCGCACACTGGGCACGCTCGTCACCAGCGGCGTTCCGATTTTGCAGGCACTCAATATCACCAAGGAAACGGCTGGAAACATCGTTCTCTCGGACGCCATCGCCAGAGTCCATGACGCGGTCAAGGAAGGCGAAAGCATCGTCGCGCCGCTGGAGGCGTGCGGCGTCTTCCCGCCGATGGTGATCTCGATGGTGGATGTCGGCGAGGAAACCGGTCAGCTCCCGGAAATGTTGCTGAAAATCGCCGAGGTCTATGACGACGAAGTGGATAATGCTGTCGAAAGTCTCACCGCCCTGCTCGAACCGATCATGATCATCGTGCTCGCTGTCTTCGTAGGCACCATCGTCATCGCCCTCTTCCTGCCTCTGATTGAAATCATCAAGCGGATGAACAATGCTCCGCAAAACTAAGCGAATTTTCATTCGCACTCTTCATCCCCGTCACTAACTTCCTGTCATGCGAAAGAAGAACTCGGCCTTCACCCTCATCGAAATGGTCGTCGTCATGACAATCATTGTGATACTTTCCGGCCTCGTTGTGGCAGTCGTCGGCTACGTGAACCGGAAGTCCGCGATGACCCGTGCATCCACTGAGATCGCAACCTTTCTGAATGCATGTCAAAATTACAAGGCCGACGCAGGTCGCTATCCGCAGGACACCCAGATAGTGACGGGAGCCAATAACAAGGCCACTTTCACGCCCGGCGATACGGACAAACTCAAACCAAAAGAACACTTGGTTCCGACATCCAGTGAATATTCAAATGCCGGCAAATATCTCTACCAGCAACTGACAGGCGATAAATCGCTCGACGGCATCCCTGACGATGGTGAACCAGTTTATTTAAAGGACTTCGACTCACGTATGCTAAAGGCGGATCGGGACGTGACGGGGAAAATCATCAAGGTCTATTGTTTCTGGGATCCGTTTGGCTATCCCTATGGCTATTCCACAGCAGCGATGCTTGAGGAACAGAAGTATCAGGCTGGACTTAAAGAGGGATCAGTTCCGACTAGACCGACAGGTGTCGCGCTGCCGGGTTTCAATCTGACCACCTTTGATCTGTGGTCAACCGCTGGAAATAAACCCAATCCTGCACCCACCAGCGACATAGCAAAGGAATCAGAACAGGCCAAGTGGTTGAAGAACTGGTAACAAGCCCTTGGCATTGAGCTTCTTTATCCACCTTCACTCAGGCGCTTTTTTGGGGCATCATTAAGCAGTGCGTGGGCTTCACGCAAAATTGCTGCGATTCGTAGCGCGAAGGGCGAGGCTGCGCACGCCCGTGCAATCTCTACATCATCGAAAGTCCCAGCCTTTTCACCGGGGAACCAATGAGCACCCGGTCCGCCGAGGAGGTTGTAGCGCATCTTGCCCCACTCCACGAGACCAAGGCCGCGTGCATAGGTAAATAGCCGCACGATTTCCTGAACGTTGATCTGTCCGGGGACATCCAGATAGCTCGGTAGTCCGAGCGGCCAGCGGGCGCACCAGTCGGCACCTAGGATGCGCTCCATCTCAGAGCGAAGCACGGATTCGATGGGCGAGGTGATTTCCGCCGCACGGTCGTAGTGTTCTAGCGAGGCGACATGTTCATCGAAATCGCCGGGATGCGCTGCGCCAATGGAGAGCGTGTGGATTTCCGGGTGCGCGAGGCACCATAGATTGTTCCACTGGATCGGCGAAAGCGGCGTGCACAATTCGCGGAGTCGCGCTGGCGGGGCGTAGAGTTTTCCGCCTTTGTCGCTCGGCGAAATGATGAAGACACCCATGTCGCGCGCCTTCGCAGCGAGGACTGCCGGCCAGTTCAGTTCATTCACAAAATACCAATGGAGGTTCACATAATCGAAGCCGTCGCTTTCGATGGCTTTCAAAATAATGTCCGTCGTCGCGTGGGTGCTGAATCCGATGAAGCGGCAACGCCCCTCGCGCTGTAGCTTGCGCGCTTCGTCGAGACAGCCGCCCTTGCGCAGCGACCAGTCGAGAAACTCTGCGTTGTTGATGCCGTGCAGCGAGAGCAGTTCGACATGCTCCAGCTTCAGATTCCGCATGGACTGCTCGAAATTCTCCCGAAACTCCTTTGCAGTGGCACATGGCGCGACCTTCGTTTGCACGATCATTTTCTCACGCGGCAGGCGCGGAAGAATCCAGCCGAGTTGCATTTCGCTGGTGCCGTATCCGCGCGCGGTTTCGATGTGATTGATGCCAAGCTCCAGCGCGCGGAGGATCGTGGCTTCGAGATTGCGCTGCCCCTTTTCCTCGATGACCTCGGGCGCAAGGTCGTCCCACGACTGCTGAAAACGCATCCCGCCGCAGGAAAAAACTGGCATTTGCAAATCTGTGCGGCCAAAGCGGCGATAGCGCATGGTTGTCATGCTGTTGTTTTGGTTTCGCAACTGGCGTGAACGCAAGGTAGATCGCGAGTCGTGAGCGCTTCCTTGTTCCAGCTTATCAACCGCGCAAAGTCCGCACTTTGCGCTCTGGTCGCGCTCGCAGCGATTTTTCTGACCATGACTCTCACAGCAAAAACCAACGACGAAGACAGAGTCGCCGCTGCGCGAAAACGGTGCGAAGCATCGCTGCGTGCGCGTTTTGAAAAAGTGGGCGTGAAGTATCCGGCTGCGGAGGTTTTCTTTCGCGCGATGAAGCGGGAGGGTATTGTGGAACTGTGGGCGAACAGCGCAGCAGGTAAGCCGCTGAAACTCATCGCGACATTCGCCGTGACTAGGAACAGCGGTGAGCCGGGGCCAAAGCGTGTGCAGGGCGACGCTCAGGTTCCCGAGGGCTTTTACGAAGTGGATCGTTTCAATCCGAAGTCGCTCTTCCATCTCTCGCTCGGGTTGAATTACCCCAACGCCTCTGACCGCATTCTCAGTGATCGTGAGCGTCCAGGCGGGGATATTTTCATTCACGGGAAATGCGTGAGCATCGGCTGCCTGCCGCTCGGCGACGAAGCCATCGAGGAAGCGTATCTCGCTGCGCTGGACAGCCGCACACGCCCGGTGCGCGTCCACATTTTCCCCGCACGAATGAACGCACCGGACTGGCCGGCGTGGCGCGATGACCAGGCGAAGCAGAAACCCAGGCTCAAAGCATTTTGGGCGCAACTCGCTCGCGGTTGGGAGTTGTTTGAAAAAGATCATCGGCCACCCGCCATCTCCGTGAGCAAGGACGGCGCTTACAATTGCGCCAGCGGACGCTGACGAAGCTGGCGCTGCGCTTGTCTCATCGGGTAGTGCTGTGCGATGCGCTACATCCTCTCGCTCCTCTTCCTCGCGTTCACGCTGCACGCGGCGGAGAAACCGAACATCATTTTTATTTTCGCCGACGACCTCGGCGTCAACGACCTCGCGTGCTACGGGCGCAAGGAACATCACACGCCAAACCTCGACAAACTCGCCGCTGAGGGAATGCGTTTCACCATTGCCTATTGCGCTCAGCCCATCTGCTCGCCTTCGCGCGCGGCGGTGATGACTGGCAAGCATCCCGCGCGACTTCATCTCACCACCTTCCTGCCGGGCCGGCCCGATGCTCCTTCGCAAAAGCTGCTGCATCCGCGCATCGAAGGGCAACTCCCGCTGGAGGAAGTCACCATCGCCGAGCTGCTGCACGACGCAGGTTACGCCACGGGAATGTTTGGAAAGTGGCACCTCGGTGGAAACGGTTTCGGCCCAAAAGAACAGGGCTTTGATACCGTTGTAATGCCGCAGATGAACACGAAGCCGGGCACGGACGAAGGCGGCAAAGGCGAATACGAAATCACAGCGGCGGTGGAGAAGTTCATCGA
>CAMBOD010000194.1 GCA_945868985.1 Prosthecobacter debontii
GTGAGGGGAATCACCGCGTCAAAGTCTCCGCCCTTCCGCGCAATGCTCACATCGCCGCGTCGGGTGAAGTTGGTCATTGAATCCGATGGGTCAAGCCGTGCGAAATCTAAACCCTCTAAAGTGCTGCGCGGCATCGCGACCGAGAGCACAGGAGTCTCGCAATCCTGCCCCGTCTTCGCATCTACACTTGCGACCATCGCTGTGACGATCACGGTCTGAATCGGGAGCAGCGCCAAAAGTTCCCGCCCCACGCGCAGAACACATCCGCAGACGTAATCCTGATATACTTCCTGAAAACGCGCTTTAGGCATCGCCTTCGTCACCACCTTTCCGGTGGCGCTCAATGACTTTACCTCCGCCGGGATTGCTTCACGCCCATTGACGCGAAGCACACACTCGACCAGCGCCGCACTACGAACCGTTAACGAAATGGACGATCCAAGAACGGACAATTCTCCGAACTGCGAGAGTGTGTTCACCGCCTCGCCATAAGCGGACGTCTCCCCGTCAAGCACGCTTCGCGCGAGCGCCTGCATTCTGGCCCACTCGGCGAGTTCTTTTTCGTATTGCGCAACCGCAGCCGCGTAGTCCGAGTCATCGCAGACGCTCGCCCTCGCAAGTTCATTCGCCGAAGATGCGCCGGGCTCCAAAATCATGTTCAACTCCGCACGCAAACGAGCGGCCTCAATACGTGGCGGAGCGCATGGGGGCAGTGCGCAGAGTTGCTCCATCCAATCAAAACTCGCACTCCCGTCCTTATGGACGGAAAGAAGCACCTCCATCGCATTTTCAAAAGTGGCCACCTCAAGCTTTGCCTGTTCAAGCAGCGAGAGTTTCTCCCTTTCATTCGCCTGTCGCACCAACTCCCTCTGTAGTTTGAGGGACTCTCGCTCTACTCTTTTCCGCGCCGCCTCGATTTTTCTCCAGTTCGAGGCGAAACTCATGGGGTGATGGATGTGAGTAAATCTTCGCGGTTGCTCATTTGGGGTCCAATTTGAGTTTGAGCGAAGTGATGGGGTATGGGGCTGCTTTCGGCTTTGGCGATGGCTTTTCTGGCGCGGCTCATGCAGGACGGTTTTACCTATGTCCCCGGTGTCTTGGGCGGGGCGGGCTGCTTGGCCCGCTGCGGGGTGCGTTCGATGTGGCTGGCGCTGCGCCAGACGGCGAGTTTGGCGGGGTTGCGGGCGTATTTGTTGCGCACATTGGGGTAGTGTTCCTTAAACGTTTTCGTTGCTTCGAGCGTTACGATACCTCCTTCGTCCGTCAAGTAGTGAGATTGCATCATGTAGTGATGCAACTTTGAGGTTTTTACGGTGTGTTTTGGCCGCGGTTTTTCTGGCCGAAAGTGCGGGTTTTCGTAAAGAGTCGTCGTCGGGTGATTTTGTAGTAAGTCACAGGAATTAAAGGCATTGGCTGTGTTTTGGATGGTTTTCAGGCTTCCGAAAAAGTCGCCTGACGTTGTCGGGTAGGTTTTCCGACTCCCGAAAATGTCGCCCCGAGTCTTTGTCCGTGTTTTTCGGTTTCCGGAAATGTCGCCCGAAGACTTCGTCCGTCTTTTTCGGCTCCTGAA
The DNA here is from genome assembly GCA_945868985.1 of Prosthecobacter debontii. Taxonomy (GTDB): domain Bacteria; phylum Verrucomicrobiota; class Verrucomicrobiia; order Chthoniobacterales; family Chthoniobacteraceae; genus SXWH01. The sequence goes on from CAMBOD010000194.1 coordinate 1,571, forward strand.
AATGTGCCCCGAAGCTTCGTCCATGTTTTTTGGCTCCCGGAAATGTTGCCTGAAGACTTTGTCCGTGTTTCCCGACTCCCGAAAAAGTGTCCCGATCACTTCGGTCGTGTTTTTCGGCTCCCGGAAAAGGCAGATGAACAGCGCAGTTGGGATAATTTTCCCCGGCAAAATCTGACCCAAAACGCCGTCTGAAAATTTTGACGAGAGGGAAGACTCGGCGGAATGCAGTGGATGCTATTTCAGTTTCAAAAAAGGGCGCACGAAGATCGAGGTTATGAACGATTGTTCCTCCGAAACCCGCACGGATATTCCCGGGCGGTTTTTTCCAAGCCAGCAAGGCGGGAAGTCAAGCACAGTGCTGTTTCATGGCTTCTGGATTTTCCGCTTCAGATCGCCGGTTGCCATTTCGCGGATGTGGGGGAGGACAGGCACCAGTTACCATTTTGAAGCGGTGTGATGGTTACGTCTGCGGGTGCGTGGGTTTTTTGCCTGCTGGCTGAGTTTGGGTGGTGTTGCGTTTGCGCCGCAGGAGGAGTGTGCGTAGGAAGATGGTGACGGCGGAGATGATGGCGCAGCCGATGGAGAAGATTTCGCCGTGGCGTGTGTAGAATGTGATTTCGCCGCGAGTGGCTATTTTGATCTGCTTTGAGGCGAATCCTTTTTGGAAGGGTGCTAGCCATTTTTCGACGTGGCCGACTGCATCCACGGATGCGGTCACGCCGGTGTTGGTGCAGCGGATGAGGGGGCGGCGGTTTTCTATGGCGCGGAAGATTGAATTTGCGAAGTGCTGCTCGGGTTCACACGTGTGGCCGAACCACCCGTCGTTGGTCACGTTGACGAGGAGCTGTGCGCCGCGTTGCACGGGCTCGCGGGTGAGTTCGCCGAGTGTGTCTTCAAAGCAGACGAGCGGGGCGAGTGTCAGCGCGGGTTCTTTGAGTTTGAACAAGCCGACTTCGCGTCCGTGTTTGAAGTCGCCGGGGACGAGGCCGCCTGCAATCCAGCCGAGCGCCCAACGCAGCGGGAGGTATTCGCCGAAGGGGACGAGGTGTTGCTTGTCATAGAGCTGCACGCTTTTTTCGCCGGAAACCAGGAGTGCCGCACTGTTGTGATCCTCGCCCGGTGCGCCTCGGTCAATATCGTCCGTGCCGAGCAAAAGCGCAGGAACGTGGGCGGCTTGTTCGAGCACAAATTTGTTCGTATCTTCATCGCTAAACATGCCGCCGGGCACCACGGCCTCGGGCCACAAGACGAGATGAGGATCGGTGAGCGCGGCTATCGAGTGCAGCTCGCGGAGGCGCTCGATGATTTCCTCCGTATGGCCGCTTTCGAGTTTCCACTTCTGCGGGATGTTGGGCTGGAGTGAGGCGACACGGAGCACGGTCACATCTTTGTCGGGCTCAGTTTTCTGTCTGTTATTTTCACGAAGTAGCACACGCGCGCCGTAGCTGAAGACGACGACGACCAGTGCGACGGTGAGGCTGAAATCGAAGTGGGGACGCAGCCGGACGCGTCCGATTTCCGCGCGCAGGCGCAGGAGGGTGATCACGCCGATGGCGTTGCAGAGCACGAGCAGGAAGCTGAGCCCGCCGACGCCGGTGAATTCCACGATCTGAATGAGTGCGAGTTCGCTGTGCAGAGAGACGCCGAGTGCATTCCAGCCGAAGCCGGTCAGCAGCCAGCCGCGCACCCATTCGAGTGCTGTCCACAATGCTGCGATGAGCAGTGAAAAGAAGAGGTTGCGCGTGGAGAGGAGGAGGGGAGGGCGGGCGAATGGCTCTGTGGGATCGGGCTGGGGAATCGGCTTGAAGTGCTCGCCGACAATCCACCCTGCGAACCAGGCCCATGTCGCCGGATACAGCGCGAGAAACGCAGCGAGTAGCAGCGGCAGACCGATGAGCATCGGCGAATGGAAAAGGTCCGCAAGCTGGCTGAGCCACGAAAACGTGGTCGTGAAAAAGACAAGCCCAGTGAGGTAGCCGAGTCGGAAGTGATACCAACCAGCGCGGCGTGCGGGCTTTTTCAACCACACTGCAAAGAGCAGCGGTCCCAGCGCGATGAAGGCCAGTCCGCCGATGTCGCAAGGTGGAAAGCAGAGCGCCAGCAGGACGCCGCTCAGCGCTGCTGCGAGCCAGGGCCAAAGTCGAAACCACGCAGAAAGGCGTTTCTCATTTTCATTCATCGCCTCGAAATGCCGCGCAGTGCCGCCCACTGCCAAGCACCATTCTCACCGTTACTCGCGCCGCACACGCTTGCTCTTGCGGGCTTGCGGGCGAGGAACGAGTGCTTCTTTCAGCGCTTTCGCGTAGCCGGAGTTCACTCGGAAATATTCCTTATCCATGCCCTTGGAGTCGTAAAATGAGTCATTATCGGCATCCACATATCCCATCTGGATCAAGCCTTTGAGAGTGTCCACCAATTCGGCTTTTTCCAAATCGGAGCAACGCTCACGCAACGTCTCTCCATCAATCTCCGAGCCACCAATGCCGAGGGCTTTGATGACTGAGATTTCTGTGCCGTCGAGTTGAATGTCGTGCTTCATGTTCTTTCGAAGTGTGAGATAGCGTTTTCCGCGCCAGTTAAAAACTGGTTCTACTACTATTACTCCGAAACTACGAAAACGTTGCCGTTAGGCATGCTACAACACTCTGTTCGGACCACATAGGTGATTCGTGCACACTGTGGTTTCATCTGCACCCTTGCGACTAAGTGCGACAGCCGAGGGTGAGGAGCACGTTGGCCCACAGCGATTGGTCCGCTGTCTGGATCGTGAGCACATGGTCGGGGGACTCGACTGCTTTATAGAAGTCCCATTTCAAAACGGGGTCCAATGTGAGGTGAGGCGCATCGCTCGCGAGGACTTGACGATATTCCGCCCACACTGGCGGTTCGCCTTTTTGCGCGTAGGGATCATCGGCGGGGATGCCCATCGTGTTCACGTGATCCACCGGCAGCGCGCTCAGCAACGCTCGCAGCACTTGCGTTACGGTCGGCACGCCGGGCATGAGTTGAAGGCAGATGAGTTCCGCGTTGGGGCCCCGCTTGGTGGAAGCGGGGTAGTTGCCGTCGGCGATGAGGATTTTCGAGTGATGCCCCGCGCGTGCGGCGATGCGGAGGATTTCGGGATGGAGCAGTTGGGTTTTGAGCATGGTGTGAAATCAGGCGGTGAATTTGCGGAAGCTCCCGATGGTCTGTCGCGCGGCGGTGTCGGCGTCCGGAAGCGGGAAGATTTCCGCCGAGAGGTAGCCGTCGTAGCCAATTTCGCGTAGCGCGGCGACGATTGGTGCGGCGTTGGTGTGGCCGAGGCCGATGGCTCGGCGGTTTGAGTCGGCGAAATGGATGTGTCCGACGAGCGAGCCCGCAGCGCGGAGTGCAGAGGGGAGGGCGGGCTCTTCGATGTTCATATGGAAGAGATCGGCGAGGATGCGGATGCGATGTGTTTTCAACGTGCGCAGCCACGCAGCGGTGTCGGCGATGTTGTTGAAAAGATTCGTCTCGTAGCGATTGAGCGGCTCGTAAAGGAGTTTCGTGCCGTGTGTGGCGGCGGCGTATTCGCCGAGGTCGTGGAGCGCTTCGCCGAGCCACGCCAGCGCCTGCTCGCGGGTGACGCCATTTTCCACGCGCCCTTGCATGGAACCGATGATCGCAGGCGCACCAAAGCCACCAGCGAGATCAATAATCGAGCGGATGAAATCGCGTGCGTGTGCGCGGATTTCTGCATCGGGCGAAGTGAGCGTCCATTTATGAATCACCCATCCGCCGCCACTGCCGATGGCGGCGACTTTCAGGCCGTGATGGTCGAGCAGTCCCTGCAATTCCGCGATGTCCACCGCATTCGCAGCCGGAGGAAAAATCTCAACCGCATCGAAACCAAGCGCCGCCGCCCGCGCGAACCCATCCGCAAGTCC
>CAMBOD010000195.1 GCA_945868985.1 Prosthecobacter debontii
GATTTGCAGGATTCAGAATGAACGTGTGGAAACGATTGGGGTGGCTGAACGTTTGGAGGGAGGGAGGTCTGTGCTGTTGGCGAGTGGTCGGGATGGGAAGGTTTGGTATTCGCAGGGTTTTCAACTGGGATTATTCCGTGAGGGTCGCAGGGTGCCGTTGCTGAAGCATGCGAAGATCGTTACCCGCATCATAGGTGCGCGGCAGGGAGGGGTTTGGTTTTCCGATGAAAAGGAGGTTTTTAGATGTGGGGAGGGCGGGTCGTTGGAAAGTCTGGGAAAAATTCCTGAAGGATCGGTGAAAAGATTGTTTGAGGATCGGCGAGGGCGGCTTTGGGTGGCTGCAACCAGAGATGAAGCGGACGGCGATGACAGTGCGGAGTCTGCACTGTTCTACCATGACGGGCACGGTTTTAAACCGGTGCCGATTCCGTATGCGGGCATCATGAGCCTATCCGACGATGCTGAGGGGAACCTCTGGCTTGGCACGCGCCGCGGGGGGATCATTCAAGTGCGCGAGCGGACGGTTGAGTTGTTACAGCCAGCGGGCGACGCGGCTCCGGGCGTGCAGTCGTTCTGCGAGGGAAGCGATGTTTTTTGTTTTGCATCGGGTGTTTTCGGGATGCTCTCGAAGGGACGGAGATCGGCTTGGGAACGGATGACACCGCAACACGGCTGGCGCGGCGTATGGGGCACTAGCGTGGTGGCCGACCCGCGCGGGGGAGTCTGGCTGGGCACAAAGAACCGCGGGTTGTTCCAGTGGAAGGATCAGAAATTTTCCACAGTCGCCCTGCCCTCCAAACTGTCCCGGCAGGTGATTCAGGCTCTTATGTTGAGTGCGAGCGGCGACTTGTGGATCGGCGTGGATACTGCGGATGCCTTGTTCCGGCTGCGCGATGGGAAGTTGGATTCGCTCCCGTTGCCGCCCGAACATGGAAATGTGTGCGCACTGGCGGAGGATCCTTCCGGAACGATTTGGGCGGGCACCGATGCCGGCATGCTCCTGCGCGTCAACGGCGATGCCCTGATGAAAATCACGTCCTCGGAACAGAATCCAATTTCCAGTCTACATTGCACGCCGGACGGGAGCCTGTGGATTGGTTATGAAAAGCGCGGATTGGGACGGCTTAAAGAAGGGAAATTTGCTCTTTTTGGGCCGGCTCAGGGCATTGTGGAGCAATCCATTTCGCAAATCCTGCCGGACGAACGCGGCTTGCTTTGGTGCGCCGGCCGGCGCGGTATTTTTCGTATGAAATTGGGGGAGTTGGAGGCGGTGGCGGCGGGGCGTTTGGAGAAGGTTCAGCCGGTGTTCAGCGGATTTGGGGAAGGCTGGCCGATCCTGCAGGCCAGCGGTGAATTCTGGCCTCGTGCGCTGCGAAGCCGGGCCGGGGAGATTTGCATGTCAACTTCCGCCGGGATCGCGGTGATTCGCATGGATCGCGGAATCGAAAATCCTCCTACACCCGCAGTGGTGATCGAACGTCTCAGCTTGAATGGCCAGCCCTTCGCAGCCTACGAATCCCGCATCATTTCACGTCGTGAGCAAAAGTCCCCGCTGCTGGATTTGCACGGGCTGCAAGAGCGAGTTTCGCTGGGCAAAGGAGTGCGCCAGTTGGGAGTGGAATTCGGCGTCATCAGTTTTTCGGGGCAGGAGAACGTGCGCTACCGCTATCGGCTGGAGGGGCTGGATGATGCATGGGTGGAGACCGGGTCGCAGCGATCGGCCTATTTCAGCCAGTTGCCGCCGGGAAAATATCGCTTCCAAGTGAGCGCATGCAGCAACCAAGGGATTTGGAATGTTGCTGGTGCGGCGTTCGACTTCAAGGTGGAGCCTTTTTACTGGCAGACGTTCTGGTTTCGCGTCGTAGCAATGCTCGCTGCTTTGCTCTTGGTCGCCGGGGTGATCTGGTATTTTGCCCGTCGCAGGTTGCGTGCGGAGGCGGATTTGCTCAGGCACGAGCAGGCGCTGGAGCGCGAGCGTGCGCGCATCGCCGAGGATCTCCACGACGACCTTGGCGCGCGGCTCACCGAGGTCAGCTTGATCAGTTCACTCGGCGTCCGGCCGGCGACATCGCTGGAGAAGGCGAAGGATTATTTGAAAGAAGTCGTCGGCAAATCGAGGGAGATGGTCGAGGCGCTCGACGAAATCGTCTGGGCGGTGAATCCCAAGCGCGATGACATCCCTTCGGTCACGAGCTATCTCATCCACTACGCAGAACGTTTTTTTGAACCAACGCAGATTCACTGCCGTCTCGATGTGGCGACGGATATTCCATCCGCGCATATGAGTTCCGAGCAGCGGCACGAGCTTTTCCTCGCGTTCAAAGAAGCGCTCAGCAACGTGGCGCGACATTCTTCCGCGACCGAGGTCCGACTGCGGGTGTTTGTGCATGACGGGATTTTTTGCGTGCAGATCGAAGACAACGGATGCGGCATCCCGGAAAAAACCGCCGGCCATGGTGGCGACGGAATTTCCAATATGCGGATGCGCCTCCACCGCATGGGTGGCTGTTGCGATGTGCGGAGCGCAGACGGGAAGGGGACGAGGGTCGAATTCGCCCTGCCTCTCTCGGACTCAGGCCGTAACGGAAAAGAGACGACGGCTTATTTAAGTGGTAACAATGGTGACGAAGTCCGTTAGTAGTTACACATGCCTTCCGCCGCACCAACTTCTGTGATTTCCGTGGCCCTCGTCGAGGACAACGCCGGCATCCGTCGCGCCTTCCAGCGTCTCATCAACGAAACACCGGGGTTTTCCTGCATCTGCGTGTGCGATTGCGGCGAGGACGCCATTCGCGAAATCCCGAAAAATCCGCCCGACGTGGTGCTCATGGACCTCCATCTGCCGAATATGTCCGGCGTCGAATGCACGGCGCGGCTGAAAGAAATTCTCCCGGCGCTCCACGTCATCATCGTCACCGTTTATGATGACACCGAAACCGTCTTCAAAGCCCTCCGCGCAGGTGCCAGCGGCTATCTTCTGAAACGCGCTGACCCGGAAAAAATTCTCGAAGCCATCACCGACGTCAGCAAAGGCGGCGCACCCATGACGAGCGAGATCGCCCGTAAGGTAATCGAGACTTTTCAGCTACCCGCGCCGCCAACCACCGACGATTTAAACCTTACGCGCCGGGAACAGGAAATCCTGGAGCAGCTTACACAAGGGTTCTCGAACAAAGAGATCGGCGACCGGCTGAACGTGAGTTTCGACACCGTGCGCTGGCACCTGAAGCAAATCTACGGAAAGCTCCATGTCCGCTCCCGCACCGAGGCAGCGAACAAATTTCTCCGTGTCCGAGGTCCGTCCACTCCACGAACAAAAAAAGGGTGACAGCCGTCATTCCCCCCCGTTTCAGGCCCCGTTAAAAAACCACTCATTTGAGTGGGGGACAGATTTTCAGAAACCGGATACAAACCACTCACGTAAGACCAAAGCGGAGCAATTCGCCGAGGAAAAACACAAAATTTTCGCCGTATCTATTGAAGGTGGGTGCGGCGGGAGCGCGAGTTCAGGTTTCTTGAAGGTGACCTGGATTCCAATAACGAAAGCCGTGTGGTCGTGGGGACCGCGCGGCTTTCCGTTTTTCGGGGGAATGATTGCGCCAGCCAGAAGGCCTTATTCGGCTGCACGCAGGATGGCTACTTCGGTGGCGCCGTAGCGTTTTTGGCGGAGACACTGCCATGTTTTGCCGAGCGCGAGTTTCGCGCCGGGCAGGTGTTCCAGAATGAAAAGTCCGCCGGGCATCAGCGCGCGGCGCAGGCTTTCGCTGTTGAGTAGTTCGGGAGTGAAGTCGCGCTCGCCGGGCTTTTTTGCGTAGGGAGGGTCGGCGAAAATGAGCGCGAATTCGCCAGGGCGCGACATGCGATCCAGCCAACTGAACACATCTACGGAGGCGATCTCGCCGCCAGCGAGTCGTGTTTTGTCGAGGTTTTTGCGGATGCTTTCGCAGGCGCGCTGGTCGCTTTCGACGAACACACACGACGTTGCGCCACGACTGAGCGCTTCGATGCCGAGACCGCCGGTGCCGGCAAAAAGATCGAGCACGCGGGCTCCGGGGATGGATTCCATCAGCACATTGAAGATGGCGTTTTTTACCATGTCCATCGTTGGGCGCAGTTCGCTGCGTGGGACGTTCAGTGTGATTCCTCCTGCGGTTCCTGCGATTACTCTCATGGATTTTCTTTTGGTTCCGGGTCGGATTTTTCCTCGTCAGATTTATCGGGTATTTTATCCGGGCGCGTGCCGAGGATGAGTGATTCTATGGCGAGGATTTTCTGCTTCTTGCGATCTTTTGTGCCGGTGATTTTCTGGACGAGATTGTTCTTCGGCTTTGTGAGCGATCCTTCGATTTCAAACGCAACGCTGCGTTGGTTTTTTTCGTCCGGCGGGAGGAACTGCTTCTGGAGGTCGGGGATTTGTTTGGCGATGAGTTTTTCGTCGGCGTTGAACATTGCTTTCAGGTCCAGTTTTTTTCCGTCCAGACGGACGCTGCCTTGTGCAGTGATGCCCAGCGGCGATGCTTTGATGGTGAACTGGCGGATGAATGCGCGATTTTGGCCGATATCGAATTCTGACTTCGCTTCGGTGATGACGAAATTTGTGAACTGCTCCATTTGAAAAACATCGCCGATGTCCCGGATGACATCCAATTCCCGGCAGTTTCCATCCCGTAGCGTGAGGCTTCCTTTCCCGGTATAGGAAGGTCTGTTACTGCCAAGGCCCTTCATCTCCAGCGCGCCAGAAAGGATGCCGTCGAGGTTTGGAGCTTTTGCATCGGCTTCGCTGGCTGCGTCGGAAAGATTTACGTTATCGAGTTTGACCTTCGTGGTGAAAGGCGGGCCGGGCTGGTCGGGTTTGCTGGAAAAACTGGCAATAGCGGTGCCGCCGCCAACTTTCGCTTTCAGCTCCGGGATGATGAGTCCTTTGCTGCTGTTGCTCACGCTGCCGGTGACATCGGTAAGTGCGAATTCATTGTGCATGATCAGCCGCTCGATAGTGAGGGCACCATCCATGTTTTCGTCGCTCACGTTCGTCAGCGTGGCGCGAAGGTTTTGGGCACTGATGTATGGGTGTCCGCCTTTTTCAATAAGCTCGATGCTCGCATTGGTGATCTCGATTTTTGAGATGCTGATTGCGGGGCCTTTCTTTGATTTTGGTGTGGATGCGCTCTCGGTCTTTATGGGTTTTGGCTGGTCGCTTTTGGCGGCGGTTTTCTTTTTCTTTTTCGCATCTATCTCTGCCTGCAAGTCAGCGGGAAGCGGTGGTGTTTTCCAGCTTTCGTCTTTTTGCTGGGTGAGGATAAATTTCGGGCTGTCCACGACGACATTTTGAAAGACGAGTTGCCCACGTAGCAGAGAGAGGAGGCTGTGTTTTGCGGAAAATCCAGCGACTTCTAAAAAATTACCCTTTTGATCCGGG
>CAMBOD010000196.1 GCA_945868985.1 Prosthecobacter debontii
CTTTGTTGCGGAGGAAAATGCTGAACTGCACGACGGGCTGTCGCCCCGGCTTTTCGCCAGTTTCGCTACGTTTCGTCGGCGGGATTTCTGCGGGCATTTATTTGTAGGAATAGATGAGCGCGAAAGCGGTGGGCTGGCCGTCGAGTTCTTCGATTTTCACGATGAAAGGCCCGCTGCTCGTCGGTGCGAAACCCGCTGCTGCGCGAGCGCCATCCTCATGCCGCTCGAAAGCGACGGGTTTGCCACTTTCGTCGAAAATACTGACAGCGACTTTCTTCGCCTTGTCCGTGGTTCCGAGTGTGAACCAATACTGGTTTCCCGCGTAGAGATTCACCTGCACGAGCTTCGCCCCGCCTGGCTTGAAAGTGCCGGCCCAATGACCGTCGCGCAGTTTGAAGCCGTCATTGCTCCACGCACCTGCGAGGTCGAGCGCGGTGCGGCGTGCGGCCACGCGGTCATCATCCGGTGCAGCGATGAGCGTGGAGGCGAAAAATGTGAGCGCGAGGGCGATGCGTTTCATTTGGTGGAGATGGTTTTGACGGCACTCGCCGCGAGTTCTGCAAGTTTTTTTACGTCGTCCACGCTCGATGTTCCAGTGGTGCTGAAAGCAACCAATTTCTTGATTTCAAAAAGCGCGGTGCGGATGGCGGAGACGACATTGGTATCAGTGAGTTTTTTGGGCATCATGGCGAGTTGTTGGATGAAGTGATCCACGACTGCCGGCTGGCGAAGCACGCGTGCTCCCGACTCGGTGTAGTGTGTCGCGAGAAATCCGCTCACGACCTCCGTGCCACGCAACCATCCACCGAGTGTGACAAAGGTGACCAAGTCCTGATCGTGATGCGCGATCATTGCTGTGACGACCTCGTTTTGAGTGGCTTCAAGCTCTTCCTTGAGCGCGTCCCATTTTCCACTCTGCGCGAATTCGATGATGCTGTTGCCGCGATTGATGAGATCTTGTTCAACACCGAGCCCTTTCGCCATGCCCTTGATGTCCTTCGAGACGTTCTTAACTTGCTGTGAATCCTGCGCCTCGACTGCGAGATAGCCGTCGGCGATGAGCGCCCCGAGGTTGAGGGCGATTTGCTGGCGGCTGGTGAATGAGCCCGCTGGCGATTTTCGCAACATCGCGCTCCAGTCCGGCTTCCCCTGCTTGCTGAGCGCCGCGAACAACTCGCCGGGCATTGGCATGGAAATGACTTCCCCGCGCGCTACCAAGGCGATTTCTTCTTTGGTGAGCGGCGCAGTTGCGTCCTGCGCGTGCAGAGTGGTTCCGCAGACAAGAAGTGCGAGTAGCAGGGAGCGACGAAGCATGGCGGGAAGTTACGGGCGAGGGGTGACGAGTGACGAGTGGAAATTTTCCATGTTTAAAATTTCGTCTCCTGACTGTGGTGAACATTTTCCGTCTGGGATGAAAATCCGAACACGAAACTACGCTCGCACTTTCCACGTATCCGCGCCACATTGCCCGCAATGAGAACCCGTTTCGTCTGTTTCGCGCTCCTCGCGCTTTGTGCATCCAGTTTCGCCGAACCACTGCTCGAAAGCGGCAGTTTCGAGTGGCCGCCGGTGACGCGCCGCAAGCCGCGCAGCGAAGGTGCGGACGTGTCCAAAAGCGCGATGAACGCGGAGTGGATCACTTTCACCGACAAGGCTGATGCGGAGGGCGGGAAGCTAATCCTCGGGCTGACGAATGAAATTTCGCGCACCGGGCGTCAGTGCATTTATGTCGAATTCAACAAGCTGACGAAGACGCTCGTGAGCACGCAGCTATCGAGCGACTTCATCCCCGTATTTCCGGGAAAACCATATCGCGTTTTCATTTGGGGGCGCGTTGCGAAAAAGGAGCCGGTGGCGCTCGATCAACGACTGCCGTATCTCAAGTTGCGCATTGATTGGTTCATGGCCGATAAGGAGGAGCAGACGGGCGAGGTCATCTGGAAAGTGCAGCCGATTCCCGGATCAAAACTCCGTAAGCCGGTTTTCACGGCGGCGCAATGGAACGAGTATTTTGCCAACGTGAAATCACCCGAGGATGCGGCGTTCATCAAGGTGACATGGTTTTGGGACACGCCGCCACAGGAGGGCGAGACAAACGGCGTGATCTTTTTCGACGACGCAGGGATCACCGGTGAGGCCCCGCCGAAGGAGGAAGTGGTGTTTGATGAAGAGTTGAAGGACGACGAAAATCCAGCGGCAGAAAAACCCGCTGAGCCCGCCAAGCCTGACGACAAAGCAAAGCCGCCAGTGAAGGAAGAAAGCGCCGCGAAGAAAACGCCCGCCGCGCCGAAGCAATAAACCGAACAAGGCGAGGCTAGCGCGCGGTGAGTTTCGCGCCGTCCTTGGTGTCCTTCACGATCCAGCCGAGTTCCGCGATGGCATCGCGTAGCCGGTCGCTCTCGGCCCAACTCTTCGCAGCGCGCGCAGCCTGCCGCTGCTCGACGAGCGCCAGCACTTCCGCCGGAATCGCCACCGCATCGCGCGCCAAGCCGAGCACGCTATTGATGCGCTCCCACTGCAAGAGCAGCATGGCCGCGCTTGTCGCGTTGAGCTTGCCGGCATCCAATGCACGGTTGCTTTCGCGGATGAGATCAAAGAGCTGCCCCATCGCACCGCTGATGTTCAGGTCATTGTCGAGGCACTCAAAAAAGCCCTCTATTGAATCTGCTGCGATAAGAGTGTGCGCCTGTATGTGATCTAATAAGCTTTGTTTTTCTTCCGCAGAAAGTGTCGGAATCTTATTCAAATCTGAAAATTCAGTTGAGGTCTGGCGCTTTGGTTCCTCGGCGGTGGAAATAGGTTCTGGCGTGATGCCCTTGGCAAGGGCGGCTTCCTGCAGCCGCGCCACCCATTCATCAATGCGCCCTAGCGCACTGCGAGCGCCCGCAAGCCCGTCGAAGGTGAAGTTCAGCGGCAGGCGGTAGTTCACCGTGAGCAGCGCGTAGCGGATTTCGCGGCCAGTCCAGCCCTTCTCGATGAGATCGCGCAGCGTGAAAAAGTTCCCCGCACTCTTCGACATCTTCTCTCCCTCAACCATGAGGTGCGCGCAGTGCAGCCACGTCCGCACGAACTTCCGACCGGTCACACATTCGCTCTGCGCAATCTCCGCTTCGTGGTGCGGAAAAATGTTGTCCACGCCGCCGCAGTGAATGTCCAATTCCGGCCCGAGCAGCGCGGTTGCCATTGCGCTGCACTCGATGTGCCAGCCCGGACGCCCCGGTCCCCAAGGCGAATCCCAGCGCACATCGCCGTCGTTCTCATCCCACGCCTTCCACAGCGCGAAATCTCCGATGCTTTCCTTTTCGTATTCGTCGCTCTGGATGCGTCCGCTCGGGCGCAATTCTTCGAGATTGAGGTGTGCCAGCTTTCCATAGTCGGCAAATTTTCCGATGCGGAAATAGAGCGACTTGTCCTCGGCTTGATACGCCACCCCCTTGTCCATGAGCACGCGGATCATTTCGATCATCTGCTCTACATAATCCGTCGCCGCCGGGAAATGCTGCGCTCGCTTGATGCGAAGCGTCACAAGGTCGTCGAAGAACGCGTCCTTAAATTTTCGTGTGAACTCCGCCAGACGCACACCGAGCTGGCGGCAGCCGCGAATTGTTTTGTCGTCCACGTCCGTGAGATTCATCACGCGCAGGACGCCGTAGCCGCGCGCTTCCAGATGCCGCTGGAGCAAATCCTCGAAGATGTAAGCGCGGAAATTTCCGATGTGGGCGAAATTGTAAACCGTCGGCCCGCACGTGTAGAGCTTCACAGCCTTGGCATCGTGCGGCGTGAAAGTTTCGAGCTGACGTGTGTAGGTGTCGAAAAATCGGACAGACATTGGACGCGGGTTTTTGCCGCACGGCGAACGCGAGGGCAAGGGCGGTGTGAGGCTGCTATTTTCCAGCGAGCTTCCGAATGGCCCGTAGGTGCGGGGCGGCGAGCGGAACTTCGGCGAGCTTTGAAAGCGGGTGCCACGCTTGGTTTTCACCGGGTGGATTTGGCGCTGGCTGTTTGTAAATGGAGAGCGTCACGCGGTGGTGGGTGAATGGATAATCAAGCGTGAGCAACGGCTCGGCTGGAGGTGCGGAAGGAAGTTGCGGGAGTTTCCAAAGTCCACGCCAGCGCGGGCCGGATTGTTGTTCGAGGAGGATGCGGCCTTTCGAGACGATCCATGCGCAGTGCTCGGCGAGCGCGACGGTTTTGCGCCGTGGTTTTTTGTGGGGAAAAGTTTCGGCGTTCCCATTTTTGTAAGCGCGGCAGTGCGTGCGGATGGGGCATTCGCCGCAGCGCGGTGCGCGTGGCGTGCAGACGAGCGCACCGAGTTCCATCAGCGCGGAGTTGAAAATGCGTGCGCCCACTTTCGGGACGAGCGAATCAGCGTCAGTCCACAGCGCGTGCTGGCCTGCGGTTGTGTCAATCGGCGTGGCGAGAGCGAGCAGCCGTGCTAGGACGCGGGCGACGTTTGCATCCACAAGCGGCTCCGGCAGGTCGAAGGCGAAGCTCGCAACAGCGCCCGCCGTGTATCGCCCGACGCCCGGCAGCGCGCGGATGAGCGCCGGGTCGCGAGGCATTTCGCCATCGTGATGCGCGACGACATGACGTGCGGCGCGATGGAGATTGCGGGCGCGCGAGTAGTAACCGAGCCCCTGCCACACCGCGAGCACGTCGCTCTCGTCGGCATCGGCGAGTGCAAAGAAATCCGGAAACCGCGCAAGCCATCGCTCGTAGTAAGGCAGAACCGTGACAACCTGCGTTTGCTGGAGCATCAGCTCGGAAACAAAAATGGCGTAGGGATGGCGGGTGCGCCGCCACGGCAGGTCGCGTGCATTTTTCGCAAACCATGCGGCAAGCGCACGGCGGAGTGATTTCGGATTTTGGATTTCGGATTTCGGATTTGGCACGGGCGCTCGGGAAGTTGTTGCTTCCCGCCGGTGTTTTCCAGCAAACATCCGCACCATGATTCCAGCACTCGCGAGCTATCTGATTAAAGAACACGTCGGCGTTTTCAAAATGCGCGGCACTTACGATATTTTCGACCCCGCGACGGGCGCGCAGCTTGCACTGGCGCAGGAAAAGAAAGGGATGCTGAACATCATCGCCGGCCTCTTTTTGAACAAGCGGATGCTGCCCACGCGGATTGATGTCCACGAAGGCGCGGATGAAAATGGCCCGATTGCGTTTTCCATCACACGCGGCTTTTCGTTTTTCCGCCCCACGGTGAATGTGGTCGCAGGCGACGGAAGTTTGATCGGCACATTCAAAACGCGGCTGCTGACGATTGGAGGGAAGTTCGGTGTTTTCGACGCATCGGGAAACGAAGTCGCGCAAGTGAAGGGCAACTGGCTCAGTTGGGATTTCCGTTTCGTCGCTGCCAATGGAACGGAACTCGGCGTCGTGTCGCGCCAGTGGAGCGGTTTGGCCAA
>CAMBOD010000197.1 GCA_945868985.1 Prosthecobacter debontii
CCTACCCGCTGGCCGATGAATCTTTTCGCCGAATACACAGTATTCTCCGGCTCCAGCGCACGCATCCGCACGGCGGAGCGTCCCACAAGCGGCTCCGCATCTTTTGGAAAATACACGACCGAGGGAGTGAGCCGAGCGCCCTCCCCATCCGCGAGGAGGATGGGAAAGCCTGCTTCCATCACTCCGATGAGTGAATTTGTAGTGCCGAGATCTATGCCGACGATGTGTGACACGGTATTGAATCGAGTTGTAAGTGAACGCGGCATTTACCCGACCGGACAGCGCAGCAACAACCCAATCTCAGTTTATTCGCTGATTTCTCTTTGCGAAACCGCCCGCAATGCGTGAAATCCCACCCCGCTCATGCGCCTTCTTGACCGATACGTCCTACGAAATTTCCTGGAGCCATTCCTCCTCTGCTTCTCCGCGTTCCTTGGAATCCTCTTGATTTTCGACCTCAACGACAACCTCACCGATTTCGTGGAGGCAAAGGCGAAGTGGAAACTGATTGGCATCTATTACATTCACCAGCTTCCCCACTTTTGCATGTTCTCGATGCCACTCGGTCTGCTGCTTGCGCTGCTTTACTGTCTGAGCAAAATGTCGCGCTCAAACGAAGTCATCACGATGCTCACATCCGGGCGCAGCGTGATGCGTGTCATCGCTCCGCTCCTGCTTTGTGGTCTCATCGCGACAGGGGTGTGCATGTGGCTGAACTACGAACTCGCCCCTCAGGCCGAAGCCGTTCGAAAAGCAGACATCGAGCGTATCACCAAAGGCGACAAGCGCGCCGACAAACTCAACACAATCGAGACCCACCTCGCCAAGGATCGTATGACCAACCGGGTCTGGTTCACTCGCAAAATGCAAATGGGAAAGAATGACCTTGAAGATGCACACATCACCCAGATCAACGCGAGCGGGGAACCAGTCACAAGATGGTATGCCAAAACTGCGGTATTTGATCCTCGCGATGATAAATGGCTTCTCATACAGGGTCGCAAAGTGAACTTCGATAATCAGGGCAACATCGCTGGTGAAATCGAAGACTGGAGCAAGGAATATGGAGCCCGCTCAACGAGGGTGATGAAAAACTGGAGCGAAACGCCGTATCGCATCGCCAGTTCCACGATGGAAGCCGAGCAACTCACCGTGCCTCAACTCCGCACCTACCTCGCTCAAAATGCCGACTTCCCGGAACCGCAACTCGCGGCTTTCCGCACTCATTTGCAATACCGCTGGGCGCTGCCACTCACCTGCCTGAGCGTCGTCTTTATAGCCGCGCCGCTCGGCATCGTCTTCTCACGACGCGCGGTTCTCGCATCGGTCGCGAGCAGTATTTTTATATTCTTTGGATATCTCTTTCTCATGTTCCTCATGCTGGCCTTGGGCAAAGGCAATCACGTCTCCCCTCTCGTCGCGGGATGGCTTCCAAACGCCTTACTGCTCATCATCGGCTGCTATCTCCTTTTCCTACGCTCAACAAACCGTGACCTGCCAAAAATTTCATTCCGCCGGAAATAAATGACTACTGACTGGACCATACAAAGCCGCGCCCACACCTGCGCAGCCACAAACCGCGCCTTTGTAGAGGGCGAGCATTTTTATACGCTGCTCTTTTTTGAAGACGGACAGTTCCGCCGCGAGGATTTGTGCGAGGATGCATTCAAGGCGCGCAACGATAACGTCGTTCCGTTTTCACAATGGAAATCCAAATACGTGCCTCCGCCGCCTGCACAGCCGGAAACTGTGAGCAAGCAGACCGGCGAGGATTTGCTGCGAAAATACATGGAGGAGGAAGGCAGCGAACACACGAATGCACGCTACATCCTCGCCCTCATGCTCGAAAGGAAACGCGTGCTGAAGGAAATCGAAGTGAAGCGCGGCGTCGACGGCTCTCTCACCCGAATTTACGAGCACGGCAAGACTGGTGAAGTCTTCATCATTCCTGATCCGCAGTTGCGACTCGATCAAGTCGCCGATGTGCAGGCGCAAGTCGCCGGCCTGCTAGGTGCACCCGCTCCAGCAGCCGCACCGCAGCCTGTCGCAAATACGGACACCGTCCCCGTATCATAAGATCACCACCCGCTTTGGGCGCGGGTCTTCCACTTCCTCCACGCCAGCCAGCCAAGGAATGGAAATAGAAGGATGAGGCACACGGTCCTCGCCTCGATGTTGATGAAAGGTTTTTTTCGCGGGGTCGAAAACTGCACGGTGAAAACCGTCTCCTCCCCGCGAACTGCGCGCAATGTGTAAGGCTGTTCCGGCGCGAGGTCGAAAAACTCCACGCGCAAAAGTCCGGCTGACTCTTTGATGTCCACCGATGACAAATTATTCCACGTCACCTTCAATGCATCCGCATCATCCAGCGACAAAACTCGTTCCTGAAAGCGCAGACCTTTGGCGGGCGCAAATTCAGACGACCACTCGATCACGGCGCTCGTCGGTGAGGTGACACGGGCAAAAGACTTACTCAACTTCGGGAAGTCCACTGCCATTTTCTGAATACGCGCGGGCGCGGCGAGCGGCGCCTCCTTTTCAGACGGCTCGATAACTTCAGGCTCTTGTGCGAGTGGGACATTTGCGACAGGCGCAACAGGCGGCGGAAGCTTTTCCGCGATGGGTGCTGGCGGCGCAGGAGGAGGTGATGCTTCAGCGACGATCTTTAGCGCCTCCACGTGGACGGGAATTTCTGCGCGCCATCCTTTGGATTGAAAAATTACCTGCTCATCAAACGCCGACGGCACTGCGGCATTCGCCGCGATGGGAACATCCACCTTCCCCCGCGCAGGCACAGAGAACGACTTACCGACGATCAAACGCTCACCCGCCATCACGGCCACCGCAACTTCCTCCTCGGAGCGATTACTCACTTGCAGCACCGACCTCCGCGCCTTGTCGCCGGGAGCACTCGCCAACGAGAGACCCGTCTGCGAAACAACCAGAGCCTCCTCCACCTCGCATTTCAGGGCGACATTGCGCCGCTGCTCCGGACCGAGCGCCAAGTCCGCTTTGAAAGTGCCCGCCTTCTCGCCAGCGAACGCGACCTTCATCGTCACTCGTTCACCCGGCCCGATGCGATAATGCTTTTCCCCCTCGATACTCCACGGCGCCGGCACACTTGCATCGCCTTCGATATGCGTTCCTCCCGTGTTGCGAATCTCCAAATCCGCCGTGGCACGCTGGCCGGGGAATACCTTCGGCAAATCAATCATCTCCGGTGCAGACAACTTCGCCGGTTGCGCCGGGATCACCGGGATGGTGATGCTCACAATACCTGGCGCTGATACACCATCCCTATTGCGCACAGCGTAGGTAAAACGATCCTCCTCCGCGCCCTTCAGCGGAGCCGTGTAGGAAACCTGCGCCGCGTTCACACCCACCGCACGCACCTCCGAGAGTCTGCCGGACTTCGGCTGCGAGCGGATGATAAATTCGAGCCGCTCGCCGCGCACACCATGGATGCCGAGCGGCACCACCACCGTCTCCCCCGGTCTCACCGTCACCGACTGCGCCACCACAGGCGGCGGTGCAGTCCCCCCGCTGCTGCGCTGGGCATGGAGCGAAGCAGCGAAGCAGAAGATTAAAATCAGCAAAGCGACGGATTTATTCATTTCGCAGACGGCGTGTGTAGACGAGCACACCGCTGCTTGGCAACGCGCGCCGTCATTATCTCATTGCCCCGCATATGCCGCCCTCACTAGAACGCCCGCGCACAATGAAGCTCGCGCCCACTCACCTCATCGCCATCATTGCCTGCACGCTCATCGCGAGCGGCCCGTCCGTCTTTGCACAAGGAGCACGCGGCGGCGCAATCCAGCCCGCCCCGATGAAAAGCGCACGCGAACTCATCAGCAAACAGCCCCCTCCCGTCATCAACAAAGAACTCGCAAACGTCATCAACCCCGACAACTCCCACGTCATCATCTCGATTTCCAAACAGCGCGCCTACCTCATGACCGGCGAGCAGGTTTACATAGACACACCCATCTCCAGTGGCAAAAGCGCCGGCATGACCCCCAAAGGCAGCTTCGCCGTCACCGAAAAAGACAAGGACCACCGCTCTTCCACCTACGGAAGCTTCGTGGACAAAGGTGGACGCATCGTCCGCGCCGGCATCTCCATGAAAGTGGACAGCGCCCCCAGCGGCACCCGCTACGAAGGAGCCCCCATGCGCTGGTTCTGCCGATTCAACGGAGCCATCGGCATGCACGTCGGCATCCTCCCCGGCTACCCCGCCTCCCACGGCTGCGTCCGTCTCCCCGCAGAAATCGCCCCGCTCATCTACGAAAAAGTAAAAGTCGGCACCTC
Source organism: Prosthecobacter debontii (assembly GCA_945868985.1). GTDB lineage: Bacteria > Verrucomicrobiota > Verrucomicrobiia > Chthoniobacterales > Chthoniobacteraceae > SXWH01. The sequence continues at coordinate 4,312 of CAMBOD010000197.1, forward strand.
CGTCGTCGTCCGCGAAGAATAAACATACGCACTAGCACTGCAGAAGAAGCTCCGCTTAGCGACAGGTCGTTTCCATTTATTAAACAGGATTTCAGTGGATTCCCTGCACAGTTTACACCGGTAAGAGTTGATGATTTTCAAACTGTAGGGAGCATCCAGTGCAACAAAGTCTGCGCACGCGAACAAGTTTTTGCGTAGCGCGCCCTTGCTCCGGGTGTGCGCTCCGCTACAAACGCACGCCATGTCCAAAAGCCTCGCATGGTTCGTCTGGGCGGCAACGATTGCGCTCCTCGGTGCGTTCTTCGTATGGCCGCTCGTCACGACGGTGCAGCGGGCGTTCTTCGATGCGAGTGGAGGTTTCACTTTCGCCTACATTGTGGAGGTTTTTAAAAATCCGATCTACGTCGAGGGATTGCGAAACAGCTTCCTGCTGGCGCTTGCGAGCACGGTGGCGACGCTGGCCATCGCGCTGCCGCTCGCTTTTCTGAGCGACCGTTTCGATTTTCGCGGCAAGAAACTTCTGAATGCGCTGGCGCTGGTGCCGATGATCCTGCCGCCATTCGTCGGTGCCATCGGCGTGCGTGCGATGCTCGGGCAATATGGCGCGCTCAACACCATCCTCACTCATTTCGGGCTGCTCGATCCCGGTGCGACGATTGACTGGCTGGGACGCGGACAGTTCTGGGGCATCGTGGTGCTGAACGCGCTGCATCTTTACCCGATCCTGTATCTGAACCTCACCGCCGCGCTCGCAAATCTCGATCCTGCGATGGAGGAAGCGGCGTCGAATCTCGGCTGCACGGGCTTTCGGCGCTTCCGTCGCATCACGCTTCCGCTGATCATGCCGGGGCTTTTTGCGGGTGGGACGATTGTGTTCATCTTCGCGTTCACAGAACTGGGAACGCCGCTCATCTTTGACTACACGCGCATCACCAGCGTGCAGATTTTCCATGGCATCAAAGAAATCTCCGGCAACCCATTTCCCTTCGCACTCGTGGTGGTGATGCTCGCCGCCACGCTGCTGCTTTATCTCGCGAGCAAGCTGCTCTTTGGCCGCGGCGAGCACGCGATGTCGGGAA
>CAMBOD010000198.1 GCA_945868985.1 Prosthecobacter debontii
GGCATCTTCAAACAAATGGAGGCCGAGGGAAAACTCGTCGCGCCCGTCGCGTGCTGGCACACCAAACGCCGCTGGGTGAACGAGGCTTTCAGCGCGCTGGAGAAAAACGGATACACCGTGACGAGCGCGACGACCGCCGTGCGCGATCCGGCAAAAACGAAATTCGTCTATCGCGACGAACTTTGGCAGGGCGCGGATTTACTCGGTCTCGGCGTCGCGAGCTTCAGCCATCTCGGTGGAGTGCATTTTCAAAACCTGCCCGACTTCGAGAGCTACACGGCATCCGTGGCCGCAGGCGAACTTCCCATCGGTCGCGCACTCGAAACGACACCCGAGGAACGCCTCATTCGCGAACTAATTCTCCAACTCAAACTCGGCCGCGTCTCTCGCAGCTACTTCGTGCAAAAGTTCGGCGTGAATGTGAACGAGCGATTCGATGCGCAATTCACCGAACTCAAACGCCGCGGCCTGCTTGCCGAACAGGGCGACTGGCTCGTGCTCGACCGCTCCGCGCTGCTGAAAGTGGACGTGATCCTCCATGCGTTCTTTTTGCCACAGCACCAAAACGCCCGTTACTCGTGACCGCCGCACCGCCACTAGAATTACTCCATCCGCTCCCGCTCTTTTACACAGCGGCTGGCCGCCTGCTTCCAGAATTTGAAATCATCGAGGCATCCGCGCTTCCACCTTCAGCGTATCGACTTTTGGTTCACTCGGGAGATATGACATCCAAACTCGAAGACTACTTCACCGACGAAATGCTTCTCAGCGTCATTCAGCGCGAGCACTCGCCCGCGCACTATCGCCGCGAAGTGTTGCTCCAGTGCGCTAAAACCGCGCTGCCTGTCGAATACGGCGCGATTGAAATTTCCCTCGATGCATTCGACGAGCCGCTCCGTTCCGAAATCGTCGCCGCGCGCTTGCCGCTCGGCGGACTGCTGAACCGCCACGCCGTCCGCTACCGCAGCGAGCCGCGCGCATTTCTCCGCGTCGCGCCCTGCGCCTATCTCGCCGAACTGTTCCAGATCGCACTGCCCGTCACGCTCTACGGTCGCTCGAATCAACTCCTCGACGCCGACAACCGCGTCCTCGCGCAAATCGTCGAAATCCTTCGCCCTGTCTGAGCCATGACTGAACGCTACGACGTCATCATCATCGGGGCCGGGCCGGCTGGCACCACCACTGCGGCCCTGCTCGCGGCGCGCGGGCGGCGCGTGCTCGTCTTGGAAAAGGAAAAGTTTCCGCGCTACCACATCGGTGAATCGCTCATGCCGTATTGCTGGTTCACGCTGAACCGCCTCGGTCTCATCGCGCAGATGCACGAGCGCGCGTTTGTGAAAAAGCACAGCGTCCAGTTTGTCACCGCCGACGGACGCCAGTCGCAGCCGTTCTATTTTTTTCAGCACTACGATCACCCCAGCGCCGTCACGTGGCAGATCGAGCGTGCGGAGTTCGACATGATGCTCCTCGACAATGCCCGCGCGAAGGGCGCTGAAGTCCGCGAGCAGACCGCCGTGCAGAAATTACTGCGCGACGACTCGGGCCGCGTCGTCGGCGTCGAGGCCATCGGCGTGGACGGCAAATCCTTCCACGTCCACGCGCCTGTCACCGTTGATTGTTCGGGCCGCGAGCGCGTCGCCGCACTGCGCGACGGCTGGTATCAGCGCGACCCGAAGCTCAACAAACTCGCAATCTGGAGCTACTGGCGCGGCGCGAAACGCGACCCCGGCATTGACGAGGGAAACACCACCGTCGCCTACGTCGGGGGGCGCGGCTGGTTTTGGTATATCCCGTTGAAAAACGACATCGTCAGCCTCGGCATCGTCGCGGAAAAAGACTACCTCTTCAGCGCGAGCAAGGACCCCGCCGCAATCATGGCGCGCGAAATCGAACGCAACGTCTGGATTCGCGACCACATCGCGGGCGGCACGCAATTCGGCGAGTATTGGGTCACCAGCGAATTCAGCTACCGCTCCCGCCATCCCGCCGCCGATGGACTCCTCCTCGCGGGCGACGCCTTCGCATTTCTCGACCCCGTATTTTCCAGCGGCGTCTTCCTCGCATTGAAAAGCGGCGAACTCGCCGCCGACGCCGTGGACGCCGCACTCACCGCAGGCGACACCAGCGGTGCGCGTTTTTCCGAATACGGGGCGACGCTCTGCCGTGGCATCGAAAACATGAGAAAGCTCGTCTATGCCTTTTACGACGAAGACTTCTCCTTCGGCAAAATGATCAAAGCCCACCCGGCCCAGCGCGGCGCACTCACCGACAGCCTCATCGGCGACCTCTTCGAGCGCGACTTCACCGCCCTCCACGCCGCCATGCGCGACTTCGCCGAACTCCCGCCCGTGCTGGAATACGGCAGCACTCCTTCGTAGCTCGGCGAAGTATTCGCATCCGCCAGCAGACGTCTGTTTTTTAAACGGAATGGAGCTGTCTGGCAGTTTCGTGTGCTGTTGCGTTTGCTGGCGTTGGCATTTTTATGGATCAAATCCGCTGAAACGTTCCGATCTGGAGGTGGCGCGTCTTGGTGAAAAATCACCGCTCGACAGCACCTAGACCATCCCACACCCTTTCCATACACCACTTCCAGACGGTGTGTTTTCTCTTTCGCGCGACACCGCAAAGCTCCTCTGCCGGGCTGAATTGAAGACAGCGTTCTTCAAACCTCAGTCAACGCAACACATCATGAAAACGACGCGTCTCCTCACCCTCATCCTTGCCACTGCGCTGCTTGCCCGCGCCGACGTCCTGCCACCTGCTCAGGATAGTTCCTCGCTCAAGGGCAAGCTTACGCCTGTCACCGGCAAGGCCACCACGTTGGCCGTCAGTGCCACGCGCAAGGGCTATGTGCTCTTCAATATCGCCAGCCTGCCACAGGACGTGGTGGCCGCTGATATCGTCAATGCGCGGTTGCGTGTTTATTTTGTATCGGCGAAAAAGCCCGGCGACATCGGTATCCACACCGTCACAGCGGGATGGAATGAAACGGCGTCCGCGCTTGAGCCGGGCGTCTCGGTTTCGCCTGTTGCCATGTTTCCTGCGGCCACTGTAGTGGGCAAAAAGTTTGTTGAAGTCGAGGTCACCGCCACGGTGCAGGCGTGGCTGACTACCTCGTCCTCGAACAATGGTTTTGCCTTTGTAGCGAGCGGTCTCACCAATGTGCTTATCGGCTCGAAGGAAGGCTCGGGCACGGGCTACCCGTGTGAGTTGGACATCGAGATCCAGCGCAACACGACGCCCACCGATGGCAGTATCACTGGCGCACAGCTTGCCGATTCCACGATCACCAATGCCAAGCTGGCCAGCGCCTCGATCAGCATCACGGTTGGTGGCGGGCTGAGCGGCGGCGGCAGCGTCGCGCTCGGGGAAAATGTGAACGTCTCCTTCGGGTCGAATCTTACGCTTGGCGGCACGACCAGCGGCACCTTCAGTGGCGATGGCAGCGGGCTCACGAATCTCAGCGTCTCCAATGCCATCGCGGATGAGTCGATCACCAATACTAAGCTCGCGAACTCCGCGCTCACCGTCACCGCGGGCAGCGGGCTGAGTGGTGGTGGTGCCGTGGCGCTCGGCGGAAATGTCACCATCTCCCTCGGGTCGAACCTCACCCTCGGCGGCACGACCACTTTCAGCGGCACTGCGCTGCTGCCCGCAGGCACCGCGACCGTGGCGCCGCTGCGCTTGCAGAGCGGTGTGAATCTCACTACACCCGTCTTCGGTGCGGTCGAGTTCGACGGCACGAATCTCTATCTGACGAACAACAGCGGCAGCCCTACGCGCAAGACGCTGGCCTTCACTGACACCACCATAGGCACCGAACAACTCAACGATGGATCGGTCACAACGGCGAAGCTTGCAGGCTCCATTCTCCCCCAGCTTCTATCTTCTTCGTCTGCACCATTTCCAGCCAATGCCAACAATGCTGGCACGGTTTATTTCAACTCGGCCAACAAGCGGCTTTATTTCTCGGACGGCACTAGTTGGTTGCCAGTGGGGAACTCGCAGGCGGTGTATCGCTGGGCGCTTTGGAGCACATATAATGAAGCATCAGGCTGGTTTTTCAACAATGGCGACAGTGGCGACAACAATCTGACCGGCGGAATCATTCCCTCCGTCTGGTCCGACGGCAATGGCATGGCGAACCAAATTTCGTCTGACAAAAATGTGCAAGCGGCGTTGTTCAATAAGAAGGCGGCGATCTCACCAAGCTCAGTAGTTTGGTCAGAGACCTGGTTGGGATATAGTTCTACTAATTCAAAGTTCGCCGGCGCTTTGTTCCGGGTGCGCAAAAAAACGGGTGCTCCCATCAACTGGACCTTGCAATACTACGCGACCGCGTATGGCGGATGGGGTGAGAGGGCCAGCATCGCGCTCAACGGAGTCAGTGTCTGGAATACCACGGGCGATAGCACCGCCAGTTCCATCTACAGCTTGGTGATGTCTATTCCGGCCAACCGTATTTCCACGGTGATTTGCGTTGCGGGAGCTTCTCCCGGATATGGGATAGGTTCCGCTTTCGTCCGCAGCACGCTGCTCGCTTTTCGCAACAACTGCCTGACCCTGCCGGACGGACTCGAATTTGTGGACGACCTCGACACCGCCACCGGTGGTTACGAACAATAGAGCCCAATAGCGCCGAGAGACGGGCCGAGGGACTGACTGATTCTTGTTTCCCCTGCCGCCCGTTGACTCCTCGCAGAAAGTCGGGCATTTTCCGCGCATGAGCACACTTGCTGAAATCGAATCTGCCGCCACGGCCCTGCCTGCTAGGGAAAAGGCGGAATTATTGCTTTTCGTCGCCGGGCAATTGCGGGCCGAGGGGGCACCACTGCCTGAGCCGCGCCTTTTCACGCCGGAGCAACTCCAAGCGTGGATGGATGAGGACGAAGAGGATATGCGGAAATTCCGCGCCGGGGAGTGAGGCTCTTTTTGGACACGAGTGTGGTGCTGGCTGCGTGCGTTCGCAGGGAGGGAGCTTCGCACGCGACTGTATGAAACCGAAAACGCTTCTTTTTCTTGCTGCGAGTCTTTTCATCGGGGGCGTCCATGCCGCCGACTGGCCGCGGCTGCTCGGGCCGGCGGATAATGCGACTTCGCCGGAGACGAAGCTTTTGCGCGAGCTGCCGAAGGACGGGCCGCGTGTGCTTTGGCAGGTGGAGAAGGGGAGCGGGTTTGGCGGGCCGGCGATTATCGGCGGGCGGTGTGTGATTTTTCATCGGGTGGACGGGCGCGAGGTCGTGCAGTGTCTCGACGCGGAGAGCGGGAAGGGGATTTGGAAATACGACTACGAGGCGCAGTATCGTCCGCGCTACGGCGGGAGCGAGGGGCCGCGCACGAGTCCGGTGATTGCGGACGGGCGGGTGTTCACTTTCGGCATCAC
>CAMBOD010000199.1 GCA_945868985.1 Prosthecobacter debontii
ATCAAGCAACTCCTGTTTAGGGTATTTTACGCCTAAAAACGCAAGATGTTGGGGTGCCTCACGCGAGTGCTACGCAATCAATTGATAGAGGTAACGGGAACGCGGTCGCTAAGGAGGGCAAGAAACCACGAAGAACACGAAGTGGGATATGGTTCTCAGCGCAATCCTGTGCATCCGCAGCTAGCCGGATCAGCTAGCTGATTTTAACTACAAAGGGCACGGAGAACACGGAGGCGAATTGGATGAATATAGAAGGTGTGAAATCAGGATACTAAGGTGTGTCCTAGTTCACGCCTTCCGAATTCCTGAAACTAAAATTTCTCCGCGTCCTCTGTGCCCTCTGTAGTTAAAAACGAATCGTCCAGCTACGGGAGCAACTCACTCACCATCGCGCGCTCTTCCTTCAACTCATTCAGAGTCGCGTCAATTTTTGCGCGGCTGAATTGGCTGATTGGCACGCCCTTCACGATTTCCCATTTACCATTCCATGTGTTGCGGATTGGGAAAGAAGTCATCAGTCCTTTCTCGCATCCGTAATCTCCGGGCGAGCAAACGGCCACGCTGTTCCAATCGCCTGCGGACGTCGTTGTCGTCAATGAACGCACCGTGTCCACCACCGCGTTTGCCGCGCTCGCAGCGCTGCTCAAACCGCGCGCCTTGATGATTGCCGCGCCGCGCTGCTGCACGGTCGTGAGAAATTCGCCCTGCAACCACGCTGTCTCCGTGATCACTTCGGTCGCCGGTTTGCCATTGATTTTTGCGTTCGCAAAATCGGGATACATTGTCGCGCTGTGATTGCCCCAGATCGCGAGATTGCTCACCGCAGTCACGTCCACTCCGGCCTTTTTCGCGAGCTGCGATTTCGCACGATTTTCGTCGAGACGCGTCATCGCAAACCAGCGGTCGCTCGGAATTCCGCGCGCATTACTCATCGCGATCAAGCAGTTCGTGTTGCATGGATTTCCCACGACAAGAATGCGCGCATCGCTTGCTGCGTTTTTTTCAATCGCCTTGCCCTGGCCGATGAAAATCTTGCCGTTGATGCCGAGCAAATCCTTGCGCTCCATACCGGCTTTGCGAGGCACGCTGCCCACGAGCAGCGCCCAGTTTACGCCCGAAAATCCTTCATCCAGACTCGCTGTCGGCACCACGCCTTTGAGCAACGGGAATGCGCAATCATCCAATTCCATGACCACGCCGCCGAGCGCTGGCAGAGCAGGCTCGATTTCAATCAGGTGCAAAATGACCGACTGCTCCGGCCCAAACATCGCGCCCGATGCGATGCGAAAAAGAAGTGAGTAGCCGATTTGGCCTGCGGCTCCGGTGACTGCGACGCGAATAGGTGTTTTCATAGGTTTTAAAAAGGGGGCGAAGGACAGCATTTCACTCGCTTCCACGCAAGCGCGACGTCACTTCGATTCAAAAAACGAAGAAGCCCGGATGAGGCTTCCCCCGTCCGGGCTTCAAATATTTGGTGCTCCGCGTTGGTTACGCTTCGACTTCGACGCCCATTTGGCGGGCTGTGCCGGCGATGATTTTCATCGCTGCGGCTTCGTCGCGAGCATTGAGGTCAGGCATCTTTTGCTTGGCGATGTCGAGGAGCTGTTTTTTTGACAGCTTGCCGACTTTCACCTTGTTCGGTTCCTTGCTGCCGCTTGCGAGTTTGAGCGCTTTTTTGATGAGCGAACTCGACGGTGGCTGCTTCGTGATGAACGTGAAGCTCTTGTCTTTATAGACGGTGATGACGACCGGCAGAATGTCGCCAGACTGCTTGGCAGTCCGTGCGTTGAATTCTTTACAGAAGGCCATGATGTTCACGCCTTGCTGACCGAGTGCGGGGCCGACTGGCGGAGCGGGGTTCGCTGCGCCGGCGGGGATTTGGAGTTTGATTTGTCCTACGATTTCTTTTGCCATGATGAGTTTGTTTTGTTGGGCGTGAGAGGCTTCGCGCCCTGGGTTGAGTTAGTGCGTAAAGGGTTAGACGTTGCGTTCGACCTGCCAGTATTCGAGGTCCACGGGGGTCTCGCGACCGAAGATGCTGACGATGACGATGAGTTTGCCGCGCTCGGGATCGATTTCCTGCACGACACCGGTCTGGCTTTGGAATGGGCCGTCGGAAACCTTGATGATTTCGCCAACAGTGAATTCGATTTTTGGACGCGCCTTTTCGTCGCTCGCACGGACTTGTGCGAGCATCTCGTCCACTTCCTTTTGGAGCATCGGCATCGGTTTGTCCTTGGTGCCCGCGAATCCGAGCACACCAGGGGTGTCCTTGATGAAATACCAAGTCTTGTCCACGAGCTGCTTGTTTTCATCAATCAGCCACATGTTCACGATGATGTAGCCGGGGAAAAATTTGCGGGTGGTCTCAGTTTTCTTGCCGCGTTTCACTTCGCTCACGCGCTCGGTGGGAAGGACGATTTCGTAGATGTAGTCGCTGAGTTCCTCGGTCTTGATGCGTTTGACGAGGCTGTCGTGGACTTTGTTTTCCTGTCCCGACATTACGTGGACAACGAACCACTGTTTGCGTTTTTGCTCTTCAGTCATGGATTAGGAAAAAAGGAGTTTGTTGATGCCCAGCAATGCAAAGTCGGCGATGGCAACGAAGGCAGACAGGAGGATCATGGCGATGATAACGACGACCGTGGAGTCAATGAGCTCCTTATACTTCGCGCCGAAGGCTTTTTCCTTCGGGTCCCACGGCCAGGTTGCTTTCTGCAACTCGGTTTTTACTTCGCGGGTGAAGGTGGCGATTTTTGCAAACATGGGCTGAAAATTTTGGTTGGCACGGCGGGAGGGACTTGAACCCCCAACAGGCGGTTTTGGAGACCGCTACTCTACCAATTGAGTTACCGCCGTATCAGGTTTTTGTAACCGAAAGCGCGTGGTGGAGAAATACTCCACCACGCGCCGTTTTCGGCAAGTGGTTGTTTAGGCGATGATGTCGGTCACGCGGCCTGCGCCGACGGTCTTGCCACCTTCACGGATGGCGAAACGCATCGTTTTTTCCATGGCGACAGGGCTCATGAGTTCGACTTCAACACCGACGTTGTCGCCGGGCATCACCATCTCCACACCGGTAGGGAGTGTGACCGAGCCGGTCACGTCCGTGGTGCGGAAATAGAATTGCGGGCGGTAGTTCGAGAAGAACGGCGTGTGACGGCCACCCTCGTCCTTGGAGAGGACGTAGATCTCGGCTTTGAACTTCTTGTGCGGCTTGACCGAACCGGGCTTGGCCAGAACCTGACCGCGCTCGACGTCGGTTTTCTTGATGCCGCGGAGAAGAACACCAACGTTCTCACCAGCGCGGGCTTCGTCGAGAAGCTTACGGAACATTTCAATGTCGGTGACGATGGTCTTCTGCGTATCGCGGAGACCAATGATTTCGACTTCCTCGGTTTTCTTGAGGATGCCGCGCTCGACACGGCCGGTGACGACAGTGCCGCGACCTTCAATGTTGAACACGTCTTCGACGGGCATGAGGAAAGGCTGGTCAATCGGGCGCTCGGGAAGCGGGATGAATTCATCAACTGCTTTGAGCAGGTTGGTGATGCACTGTGCATCAGCGTGGTCGCCAGCGCCGCAAGCGAGGGCTTTCGAGGCCGAGCCTTTGACGATTGGCGTGGTATCGCCAGGGAATTCGTATTTGTTGAGCAAGTCGCGAATTTCCATCTCCACGAGTTCGAGCAGTTCCACGTCCTCGACGAGGTCAACCTTGTTCAGGAAAACGACGATCGCAGGCACGCCGACCTGACGAGCAAGAAGGATATGCTCACGGGTCTGAGGCATTGGGCCGTCAGCAGCGGAGACGACGAGGATAGCTCCGTCCATCTGGGCTGCACCGGTGATCATGTTCTTCACGTAGTCAGCATGTCCGGGGCAATCGACGTGCGCGTAGTGGCGGTTGTCGCTGCTGTATTCGACGTGCGAGACGGCGATAGTAACGGTCTTCGTGTCGTCACGAACGGTGCCGCCTTTGGTGATGTCCGCGTAGCTGATAGGCTGCGCAAGTCCTTTGAGAGACTGAACGTGAACGATGGACGCTGTGAGTGTGGATTTGCCGTGGTCAACGTGCCCGATGGTGCCGACGTTAACGTGGGGTTTATCGCGTTTGAATGCTTCCTTTGCCATGATGGATGAGTTGTGTGTGTGTTGTGTTTAGTTGAAATTGACGCTCTTTCGCGCGGCCATTCGCCGCTGCCGTCAGCATGGAGCCTCAGACCGGGTTTGAACCGGTGACCTCGTCCTTACCAAGGACGTGCTCTGCCAACTGAGCTACTGAGGCACTGTGCCAAAGAACGACCGGCTTGCGCCGGCGCTTCCCATCAAAAGAACGAAAACCCCTGCCCCATGCGGCGGCCATTGTGGTGCCGAATTGAGCAGGGAAAATTCGCGCTCTTTTTTGAAAAGCGGGCGCGCAAACTAGCAGTCGCTATCGGGGTGTCAAAACGAATTTCCGCTTTTTTGAAGCCGTCGTTCATCTTCTCGAAGCGGCTATTTAACCACGAATCAAGCACCCTGCTTCTTTTTGGCTGCCTCGATTTTTTCGCGCAATTTATCTGGATTCTCGGGCTCTAGTTTGAGCGCACGCTGCCATTGGTTCAGCGCTTCACGCAAATTACCGAGCTGCTCGTATGTGTCGCCGAGGTGCTCCAACACAGTGGCGTCTTCTTCCTTCATCTTGCTGAGCGCGTTCAGCAGTTCCCGCTTGGCCTCTTCAAATTTCCCAGTCTTGAAATAATACCAGCCGAGCGAGTCGAGATACGCAGCGTTGTCGCCATCGAGTTCGATGGCTTTTTTGATAAACGCGCCAGCCTCTTCGAGATTCAGACCACGCTCGACCCACATATAGCCGAGATCGTTGTAGGCACCGGGTGCATCGGGATAATTCTCGATGTTCTTTTTCAAAAGCTCGACCGCCTTGTCGAACTGTCCCGCGCGCTCCGCTGCGAAGGCCCACATTTCAAAAAGACTGGCGCTCAATAACGACTCGTTGCGTCCGCGCGCTTCCTCAGCTGCTTTTTCAAACATACCGAGCGCCTCCGCGTGGCGCTTAGCCGAACTCAGTGCGGATGCAAGCTGCGCTGTGATCTCGGTTCGATTGGGAAACTTTTTGCGCGCCTTGGTCAGCGTGGCGACTGCATCGTCATATTTTTTTGCGCGGAGCTGGGCGTAGGCAAGACGGAGGTGATTGGTCGAATCACTCACATCAAGCACGAGAGTCTGCTTGTATTGCTCAAGCGCTTTATCCATCTGCCCAGCCTGCTCGTAGAGTTCAGCCAGCCATTCATAGAGATCGCTCCGCATGGAGGTCGCAGGATCTCGCGAGAGTTGTTCGAGCAACGGCAAAGCCTCCGCTTTTCGAT
>CAMBOD010000200.1 GCA_945868985.1 Prosthecobacter debontii
TGGTGTGGGTTTTGGTGTGGGAAGCGGCGTGGGCTCCGGAGTTGGTTTGGGTGTGGGCTTGGGAGTCGGCGGTGGAGTGGGGACGGGCGTTGGAGCGGGTGTGGGCTTTGGCGTGGGAACCGGCGTGGGTTCCGGAGTTGGAGGCGTGATTTTCGTTTCAGGCGTCGGCTTTTGAATCTGCGAAACTCCTTCCGGCGGGCGTAGCGAGGATGTAGCAGGCGCGCGTGTTGGTTCGGGGCTCACGGGTTTCGGCGTTGGTGTCGGGATGATTTGCGTAGCCGGTGCCTGCTGCGCTGGGATGAGCGAACTGATTGCCTCCTTTTTCCGTGGCTCTGTGGGCGCGGTCTGCGCGTGCGCAAAAACACACGCCATCGCGAGAATTGAAAAACCAAGCTGGCGGAGTTTCACCATCTCAATGCGCTACACCACACGGAGGATGTGCCCTGTCTTCTCCCCCGGCACGAGGCGGACGAAATTGCGCCGCCCCTTCCATGTGTAACGCTCGCCCGTGAATAGGTCTTCCACTTTGAAACTGGCATTCTCAGCGAGGCCAAATTGCTCCAGCGGGACTTCGACGGTCGCTTGCTCGGCGCTCCATGCGTTGAGATTCACGACGATGAGAAGATGATTGCTGCCCGCGCTTTTTGCGTAGGCGAGAATGAGATCGTTGTCCGTGCCGACAAAGCGCAGATTGCGCGCCTGCTGGAGCGCGGCGTTCTCGCGTCGGATGCGATTCAACTTTGCCATGAACTCGATGATATTGCCCGGTGTGCGCTCCCAATCGCGCTGCTTGAACTGGTATTTCTCCGAGTCGAGATACTCCTCGCGGGCGAGGTGTTTGTAGTCGCCGTCGCACAGTTCGAGGAAACCGCGCACGTTGCCCGCAGCATTCCACGCGTTCTTTTGAAGACTGGCATTTTCACACAACTCGAAGCCCGAATAGATGCCATACACCGGCGCGAGCGTGGCCGCGAGCAGCGCGCGGACGAGGAAGGCGGCGCGCCCGCCAAATTGCAAATAGCTCGGTAAAATATCGGGCGTGTTCGGCCATAAATTGGCGCGCATGTAGTCGGCGGATTCGCTCTGCGTCAGCTCGGAGAGATAATCGGTGAGGCCGCGCTTTGTGTTGCGCCAGGTGAAATACGTGTAGCTCTGCGTGAAGCCGACCTTCGCAAGCGCGCGCATCATCTTCGGACGCGTGAACGCTTCGCTGAGGAACACCGCATCCGGCCACCGCGATTGCACGCGACCGATGAGGTATTCCCAAAACGCGACGGGTTTCGTGTGTGGATTATCCACGCGGAAAATGCGCACGCCCTGCTCGCACCAGAATTCGATCACGCTCGTGAGTTCGTCCCAAAGCTCGCGCCACGTCGCACAGTGGAAATTCAGCGGATACACGTCCTGATATTTCTTCGGCGGATTCTCGGCGTATTTGATCGTGCCGTCGGGCCGCTGAAAAAACCACTCGGGGTGCGCGGCGACATACGGGTGGTCGGGCGAGCAGTTGATCGCAAAATCCAGCGCAACCTCCATCCCGCGTTCGTGAATTTCTCCCACGAGCCAGCGGAAATCTTCGAGCGTGCCAAGCTCCGGAGCGACGTCCTTGTGGCCGCCGCCGTTCGGGCTTTGTTGATGGCGGTTGCCGATGGCGTAGGGCACGCCGGGTTCGCCGGGCTGGCACGTCACGGAATTGTTGCGGCCCTTGCGCGCAGTCACGCCGACGGGATGCACCGGCGGAAAATAAATCACGTCGAAGCCCATCGCCTTCGCATAGTCCACGCGACCGATACAGCCACGGAATGTCGAACCGCTGTCCGCTTTTCCCTCCGCGCTGCGCGGGAAAAATTCATACCACGACGCAAAGCCCGCGCGCTCGCGATCCACCCAGACACGCGGATAGCGGGCATCGCTCTTCGCTTTCGGCGGAAAAATCGCGAGCGTATCGGCAAAGGAACACACGAACTCCGTGCTCACCGAACGATCCGAGTAAGTCCACATCAGTCGCGACAGCTCCCCGTCATGCGCGATTGCGTTCACACGTTCCGGCGTCTCGCTGCGCATTTCTTTCGCGATGCGTCGCAGCCACTCCGCGTCCGCTTTTGCTTTGCGCGTGGACGCGAGCTTCGCGGCATTTTCCACAAAGGCCGCTCCCTCCAGCGTCTCGCTCTGCAAATCCGGCTGTTTCGCTTCAAACTTCGCGTGCCACTCGTGCTGCCACGATTTCCAAAGGTCGCCCCACGCCTCGATGGTAAATTCGTGCGCGCCCATCTCGGTGAAAACGCACGCGCCTTTCCAGTGGTCGCCTGTCCACGGGTCCACGCATTCCATCGCTGCCTCGCTCCATTTCTTTTCACCCACACGCCGCCACTTCAGCAGGACGGAAACAACATCGTGGCCGTCCTTGAAAACATCCGCGAAAATCTCCAGCCGTTCGCCGACGATTCGTTTCACGGGATAGCGTCCGCCATTCACGAGAGGACGCATATTTTCGATCACAGCAGTGGAAGGGCGGAGATTCATGCCTCCCTTTGTGACAAGAACGGAGGCCTTCGGCAATCTACGAGCGCGCCTCGCGGAAAATAGCGCGCTACGGCGGAAAGGTGCTGATGTTTTTTACTACAGAGAGCACGGAGAACACGGAGGGTAAGCAGGTGATTGGTAAAGGCGCTGACGACAAACCAAAAAGTGGGGCCGAGCCTGTAAGCCTCTTCTCTGTGTTCTCCGTGCTCTCTGTAGTTAAATTTACGGCGTCCTCTGAGCCGCGAGCGCCGCTGCGGCCTTGGCTTTCGCCTCCTCGGCACGACGCGCAATTTCCTCCGGCGAAGGCAGCGACATGAGAACCTCGGCGGGAATGTCGCCAGCGGCGGCGAGTTTCACGAGGCACTTCTGCCGCTCGGCGAGCGCCTTTCCCTCATCGCGCTCTTTGCTGAAACGGCTCTGCGCTTTTTCGCTCCGCGCGCGGAGCATCGAATACACATCGCCGCCGAGCAGCGCGGAGATGTCTATCTTCATCTTCTCGCGCTGGAGGTCGGCGCTGCTCACCAAGTCGCCATTGATCGGGCCGGCCTTGTATTTTGGAAACATGATCGCGGCCTCCGGGCACACGCGCGAGCACGCGGGGCAGTTCGTTTTGCAGTTGTCATTGTTCTGCACCTGAATGCGGCTCTCGTCGTCCACGCCATAGACGCCGAAAAGACAGAACGAAAGGCACTGCATACAGTTCGTGCAGCGGTCGTAATCAATCACCGGAAACCACGGCTTCCACTCGCCGTGTTTCGCCGCGCCCGTCGTGTCGCGCTCCTTTTCCACGAGCGCGGTGATGCCCGCCGCGTCCTGTCCCGCGATGTCGTGAAAGCGAACACTCACATCGGCGGTGGCGCTTTCCGCTAAAGGCGCGCGACCATCGGAAAACTTGCCAAGCACGAGCAGCGAACCTCGTGTCTGCGGTGCAACACTCCCGCCGCTCGTGGTGCGTGTGACAGCGTAGCCGCGTTCCAAAAGCGCAGTCATCGCGGCGAAAGAGTCGTCGAGCGGGGCGGCGCCGTCGCCTTCATAGAGAACGACACGCAATGTGGATTCGGATTTTATTGGCATGGCGTAAGGTGATTTATTGCAGACTGAAAATTGCAGATTGCAGATTGGCTATTGCTCCGACGTTGGACGGCTTTTGCGTGATGATGCGGTTTTGACGGATTTGGCGAGGATGGCGGTGAGTTCGCTGCCCTCGACGTGTAACGGTGCAATTCGATTTTCGGGTAGCAACTCCGCGATGATGATAAAGCGCAGCCAGCCACAAGTCTCAGCGAGTTCCTTGAGTGCGATGCGGACTTTATGGATGAAATCCGCGCGACTTTCCGCCACGCGCGACTCGTCGTAATTCGGCGGCGAAGCCGTCCCGCACCGCACAAGTTGTCCTGCGACATGGCGACCGAGGCGCGAATCGGGCAGTGAATCCACTACCTTCCCGATGCGCGCCGCAAAGCGCCAGAGCCGTTCTGAAAGTTCGAGCGGCGTCATAGGCAGCCCCAAATCTGCGATCTGCAATCTGCAATTTTCATTCTGCAATAGTCCCGCCTTTCATCGGAATATTCACCCTCAGGTCTTCTGCGGCCAGCCGCGCGACGACTTCCTCCGCCCTCAGAGTGCGCATATTGAGCACCTCCGTTTTATCAGCCGCGAGATCCGCTCCGCATTGGTGAAAAAGTCCCTTCACCGCGCGGGGAAAGCACGCCGCAATTTTTACCTCACCACTCGCGCTGAGTTGCGCCAGCGCAGGATCGCGACGCGCGGCCATCTCGCACAGATCCGCGACGGCATCAAACGCCACGCCGCTTTCACACAGCTTGCGCAGCACGGTTTCCTTCACGTCTTTCGGGACGACCTGCGCGTATTGGCAATGGCAGTAGAGAATTTTCGGCATATTAAACGGACACGTTGTCCCGGTGCGTCGGCTCGGGTTTTCCGGGGCGGAAAAATTCGAGGTGTTCGAGCTTCGCGGTGACACCAGCGATGTTGAGATTCGCGACGGCTGCACGCACGACATCGCGGATTTCCTCGGGCGCGGCCTCGGCGCGGCAGTTGAGGATGAGTTGGCCGCTGGAAACTGGTGCGTCGAGCGTCAGCGAAAGCTCGGGAACGAAATCAGAACGCACGAGGCTGATCGCCGCGATGTCGCCGAGGCCGGTGTCGGGGCTGAGCGTCATTTTCAAATGAGCGATCTCCCCACCCCGCGCAGCGAGCAAACGCTGAATCTCGCTGGCGAAAGACTTCAGCACTGACTTGCTGTCGAAGGCCGGTTCACCCGCGAGTTGGACGGTTGCATTCAGCCAGCCGAGCAACGCCTCGCCTTCGGCATAAAGCTCGTAGTCCACGGCCATCGTCGCGCGCGCCTGTTGCTCGCTTGATGTGATTTTTTCGAACCACTCTGCGGTGCCCGCGCCCGTGCGAACGCTCACTGCGAGCACTTCCGCGTGCGGACATTCCTCCGCGAGCCTTGCGCGCAGGCGCTCCAACCTTGGGGCGTCGAGCGTGTCGGTCTTCGTGATGACGAGCAGGTCGGCCTCTTCGAGTTGCTTGCGGTAAATGTAGGCTACTTTGTCGGAAAACTTCCCGCCCTCGGCGAAACCGAACAGTCGCTCGGCGCGCACCGGGTCCACGAGCACGCTGAGCGGCGCGACTGTAAACGCATCGCCATAGAGCCGTCGCAGCGGATACGTAACAGTGGCGACGAGGTCGGTGCAACTTCCGACCGGCTCCGCGATGAAAACATCGGGCCGTGTCGCCGCACTCAACTTGCGTGCAGCATCGGCGAGCGTTGCAAAGCGACAGCAGAAACAGCCGCCGGTGATTTCTTCGG
>CAMBOD010000201.1 GCA_945868985.1 Prosthecobacter debontii
GCGCTACTTCCAGATGATCGCAGCCACGGAGGCAGTCGTGCATGAACTGGCGTCGAGTGAGGGGAAGAAGTTCGCTGACATCCCGCTGCCGTGGCTGGAGCCGATGCCGCCGATTAAAGGCCACGATGACGGACGGAACACGGGAGTCATCAAACCGCCAGCCGATGCGCAGGCGGAGTTCAAAGTCGCCGACGGATTTTCCGTGAATCTCTTCGCATCCGAGGTGGAATTTCCCGATTTGAAAAACCCTGTGCAAATCGCGTTCGACGCGCGCGGTCGCTTGTGGGTCGTGACGATGCCGTCCTTCCCGCACACCGTGCCGGGGCTGCCGCCGCAGGACAAAATCATCATCCTCGAAGACACCGACCACGACGGAAAAGCCGACAAATGCACGACCTTCGCCGAAGGGCTCGACGCGCTCGATGGCGTCGCTTTCTCCGAGCTTGGCGTCATCGTTTCCGAGCAGCCGAAGCTCTATGTGATGAACGACACGAACGGCGACGGCAAAGCGGACACCAAGCGCGAACTGCTGCGTGGCATTGATGTGACCGACTCGCACCACGGCGGAATGATAGCGACCGATCCCATCGGCGACGTGCTGTTCTGCGACGGCGTGTTTCACCGCTCGCAAATTGAGACGCCGTTTGGCGTGGTGCGCGGAATTGACGCGACGACCTACCGGCTGAATCCGCGCACCGGTCGCGTCGAGACCGAGTGGCAAAGTGCAACGCCGAACCCGTGGAAGATTACTTACGACCGCACGGGGAATCTTTTTCAAATGTATGGCGATGGCATCCCGACCGACGCACTCCCGCTCACGTGGACACCGCTCGGCGTCTATCATCCGCACGGCTACGGCAACACCGGTAGCAACGGCAAAGGCTCCGGCATCGTGAGTATTTCCAGCCCGAACTTTCCCGACGAATATCAACAGGGCATGGCGAGCGCCTCGCTGCTAGGAAACTACACCGTGTCGCTGTGGAAATACGATTACGACAAGGGCATGGTGAAGGGCTCGCAGAGGCTCGATGTGCTCCGTTCACCAAACGCGGCCTTTCGTCCTGCGGATCTCGAGTTCGGCTTCGACGGCGCGCTCTACGTCTCGGACTTTTGCAGCCCAATCATCGGCCACGCGCAGCATCCGATGCGCGACCCACATTGGGATCACGACCACGGCCGCATCTGGCGCGTGGTGAATAATGCGAAGCCAGTGGTTAAAGATTTTCCAAAAATCGAAGGCGCGAGCGTGGCTGAGTTGCTCGGCCTCTTAAAAAGCAACCAGCAGGACATCGTGCGCCACCACGCACGCATCGAACTGCGACGGAAGGGCGCGAGCGTCCTCCCGGCCTTGGACAAGCTTCTTGCCGCTCAGTCAGATTTTCACACATCGCCAAATCCTGATCCCAAGTCGTGGCAATTCTACCAACTTCCGCTGGAGGTGATGTTCGTTGCCGAAGGCCTTGGGCAAACGCGCCCAGCGCTTCTCGAATTGCTGATGAAATCCGAAACGCCCCTCTACCGCGCCGCCGCCGTCCGCCTGATCCGTCACCAAGCCGACCGCCTGCCGAACGTTACCGAGCTTCTCACGCGCATGGCCGCCGATCCGCACCCGCGCGTGCAGATGGAAGTCGTGGACGACGTTGCACACCTTCGCCCCACGATGCCCGCCGTCGAGCATGCGCTGAATGCGCTCAAGACCACCAACGGCGACGTGCAGCATATGCTCGCCGATTTAAAACACGGCACCAAACCCGCCAAAGGCCGCAGCGTTCCTGTTCTTGAAGTCGCGCCAGAAACTCGCCTCACGCAATGGCTCGACGTTGGTAAAGGCACGCGCCGCACCTTCGTGCAAGCCGACACCGCGCAGCCCGCTGTGCTCGCCGTCCGTCACGGCTACCTCGATATCGTCGTCAACGGCGTGCAGCTACTTTCCTCCGACTCGATGTGGATCAACGACCAGCAAGTGCAGCTCGAACTTCGCCCCGGCCTCAACGTGATTGAAATCACCTTCCGCAACGCGCGCGGCATCCCGGCAGTCTTTCTCTACGACCCAGTCGGACAGCGCCTAGCCACCGCGCGCCCCGCCGATAATGCAGAAAGCCTTAGCGCGCTCGCTGCTGAATTTGAAAAAGCCAATGCCGCCCTCGGCGACGCGCTGATCGTGCAGGCGGTTCCGAATCAAATGCAATTCGCACCCAAGGAACTCCGTGTGAAAGCCGGAGCGAAAGTCCGACTCATTTTTGAAAATCCCGACCTGATGCTGCACAATTTTGTGCTGCTTTCGCCCGGCGCAGAAGACGAAATCGGCACGCTCGCCGACAAGCTCGCCGCCCAACCCGACGGCCTCGCAAAAAACTATCTCCCCGATTCCAAAAAAATCCTTCAAGCCACCGCACTCGTGCAGCCGAAGCAAAAAGCCGAACTCGCATTCACTGCTCCGCTCAAGCCGGGCAATTACCCATACATCTGCACCTTCCCCGGCCACTGGCGCATCATGCGCGGCGTGCTAGTTGTGGAGTGAATCTCTCCGATTCGGAGGAAGTTCTTACTGCTCCAGCGGGACGCGAGGGATATCGAGATCGAAGAGTTCGCCCCATGTGCCAGATGCGATGACTTGCAGGGAGTCGCGCCATGTTTCGCGGGATTTCGGCCACTTTTGGATTTCGAGCGGACCGTAGTAAATGTAGTGCACGTCCAACTCCGCTGCGTTGAGTCGCCAGATGTCTATACCGTTCATCAACTCGTCGAGATTGATGCTTTGATTGCGGAAGCTGATGCCGTGGCTGGTCAGATGGCCTTCGTAACCGACCACGACTTTGCGTCCATTGAGCAGTAGTGGATGCTGGTAGTGTGGTGCGCAGGCAAATGGCTCGGTGATGGGAATGTCGCGCACGGCTTTGGCGACGCCGTCGAGCGTCGAGCATCGGGCAATTTCATAACCTTGCTGTGAAGCGCCCATACCGCCGAGCAACCCCACGAAGCCGGAGAAAAAGAGCAGCGCGCACACGGCATAGCATTGCCAGCATTTCCATAGCGCGATGAGTTGTTCCCACACAAATGGCAGAACGATCAGCCATGCCCAGACCATGATTTTCGTGTTGTCCCACGCCCACGGCGCGAACTTCACATTGCAGCACAGGAAAAAGAGAAACAGACCCGGCAGCACGAACACCGCGCGCCAGAGCGATGAGTCGCGTCGTCGGGCGTATTGGACTAGCACCGTGATTAGCACGCCAGTCGCGACAGCAAGTGGCAGAGCGTTCATGCGCAGCAGTGGTATTTGTTTATCCCAATCGTGCAGCGTGGTGAGGAGGCCATCCAAAATACTGATCGCAGCGAAGCCGAGCAGCACCCAGCGCAGGCCAAAGTCGCGCTTGCGCCTGACATGCAGCAACACGCTACTAACCAGCGCCGTGAGTGCTGCGATATGCGCGACGGTATTGCGTGAGTTCGGGTCTTTGATTGGGTGAAAGAAGTTCGCCCACGTGGAGCTTTGATAGGTCGTCCACCAGCCGAGCAGCGGTGTGATGAAAAGGAATGCGAGCGCGAAGCCCCAGACGTATTTTACTCGGAGCGTGCGGTTCCATAAAGGGCGAAGCGGTATGAGCGCGAGTGCGGCAACGACGAATGGCCACGCCCCAAAATTCCCCAGCCAGAATGAAAGAAACTGTCCGTGAGCCGCAAGAGGTTCTAGCGCTGGTGCTGCATTCGTGAGAGACTGCCAGACTTGCTGTGATTGTGTGTCGTTCACCATCCATCCCGGCTGCCAGCCGAGCACTTCCGTGGGAGGGCGCGGCGGGGGATTTTCGAGTTGAGACATGTTGCCCCATATCGGCAGAGCGTTTGTCTGAAACATCCCGAGCGTGATCCAAACGAGCACGCTGGCGGGGATGAGCGCAGCACTGACCAGCCCGAAGATTTTCCATCGCGCAGCAGTCTGCGCGACGAAGAACACCGCGAGCATGAACGACAGCGCGATAAACGTGTGCATGTGGAAAAACGGCATCGCCGCGTAGAGGAGAAGCTCGCCTGCGAACGGCATCCGCCAGCCTTCATTGTTCTGAAAATATTTTGTGCGCCAGGAGCTGAGCAGCAGCAATCCAGCGGGCAACGCGAAGAGGAATCCGCGTTGCGTGACAAGCAAGGCGAGCGGCAGACTTTTCCATGCCGCGTCGAACTTCATGATTCCTGCGTAGTCTTGAAAGAACGGCTCGCCTGCATCGCGGTAAAACGCAGCGAAACCGAGCAAGCCTCCTCCACACAAAAATCCCATCAGCGTGAAGGCACCGCCCCAGCGCCACATCGCAATGCCCGTGAGCAGCGCACCGATGAGACCCACCCACACCAGCCCGCGCTCGACATCCATGCCTGCAAGCGTGAGTAGGCTGTTAAAGAAATCTGTGCCTGCTGCGTAGGTCAGTTTTCCTCCGGAAAAAATCGGACTGTCCGGCCAGAACGGAGCGCCGTTAGCGAAGTAGCGGATGAATGCGATGTGCAGCGGGAGGTCGCCTGTATTGTTTGGCGAAAGCACGCGCAGTTCGTCGCCCTGTCGGAAAATGAGCCACAAAAATGCACGAAAACTGAACAGCGTAAACAACACCACCGGCACCCATCCCCAGCCGCGCGGTTTTTCGAGATGCGATGCTTCATTTCTTGCGAACCAAAGACCTAGCAATCCAACGAGTGCTCCGCCGGAAAGCGAGATGAGCGCGGCCTGAAAATCGAGATACCCGCGCTGCCAGCCGAGCAAAAGGCCGAGCAGGACCGAGCTGCTGACTGCGTAAAGAATGGCGGCGACGTATTTCATTGTGCGGCCTCGGTTTTCTCGACGCGCACGCGGGGATGAAACTCCGGCGTGCGAGTTGGGGCCAGCGAGCCGAAGCGCTCCGACGCAAGATACAGCCACGACGCAGTGCCGTATTCACGCGGCAGATACGCCATTTTATAATACACGCCGAGTAACTGGGCCTCCACTTCTGCAACGCGATCTTCCGGCACGAGCAGAAAGTCTGCGTCGTAGTTCTCGGGGCTCTTGTCGTCGTCAAAGAATAGAACGTTCGGCATGTCGCCAAGCTGCCAACTGAGCGGGAAGCGTTCGCCATAAACGTGCCCGTGAAGATAGCGGTTCATCCGGTCTCGCCTCTCCAGTTCTTTGAGCGGCGTGAGCAGTTTGTTGATGTCCCATGTCGTCTGCACGTAGGCGTAGCGGTGTTTGTCGTTCACGGGGTTGATCCGCGTGCGTCCTGGTGCGCCAAAGTTCAACTGCCACGCATCAATCGTAGGCTGCGCAAGCAACACCATGAGCAACAAGGTTACTGCAGCTCCGCCTGCGAATCCGCAAAGCCTGTGTGCC
>CAMBOD010000202.1 GCA_945868985.1 Prosthecobacter debontii
CGCTGAGCGCCTCGGTGACTACGAACGACAGCACGACAAATGTCACCTTCAGCTACGGCTACGGCGGGAACCTCGATAAAAAACAGGTGGTGTCGCTTTCCAACGCCTCCAGCGCGCAGACCGCAAAGGTGAATCTCACGAGTCTGGTCGGCGGGCAGACGTATCATTTCAAAGTGGAGGCCGTGAATGGCGATGGGACGACGGAGGTGGATGGGAGCGATTTCGCTGTTCCCGGCTATGCCCCCACAGTTGTTCTTCAAAACACCACGACGCCGCTCGGCGGAAAAGCGACACTGAAAGCGATCGTCACCAGCAACGGCGCGGCTACGACGGTGACTTTCAGCTACGGCACGACGACGAGTTACGGGACCACGGTTACAGCGACGCCAGTTCTGCTCGCCGCCGATGTGGATAAAGCCGTGACCGCCTCGCTCGAAGGGCTCGACCGCGGGACGACATATCATTTCAGAGCTACTGCCACGAGCACTCTCGGCACAACAAACACGGCTGACACGATTTTTCTAGCGGCCACAAACGCAGCGCCCATCGCGAAAGCCGACACAGCGACTTTGCGTGGTCGGACTCCGATTGTCATCAACGTGCTGAAAAACGACAGCGACAAGGAGGGCGACGTGATTTCGATCAGCAGCGTGACGCAAGGCAAGCAGGGCAAAGTGGAAATTGTTGGCAGCCAAATCCGCTATACGCCCGGTGACGGCACGACTTGGCCGGACACGTTTACTTACACTGTGGAGGATAATTATCTCGGCACACTCGGTGTCGGTGCGACTGCGACGAGCACTGTGACCGTTAAAGCACCCGGACTCGCCGCCGAGGGATTGCACTCAGCAACCATCAAGGATGCGGATGGAAACATCGTCGGCATCATCAATCTGCTGGGCACGGCCGGCGGCACTGTGAGTGGAAAAATTCTCTACGGCAACGAGAGGATTCCCATCAGCGGCACGCTCGACGCCAACGGACATTTTCACGCTTCCCTCAATCACAGCGGCGATTCGCCACTCGAAGTGGACATCACTTTTGATCAATCAGGCGCAACCACGCTGAATGCGACCATCAACGACGACGGCAAGGAATTCACTGCATCTGCACCGCTCACCACGCTCACGGCAGCGAGGCGCGAAGAACTCAACGGGAGATACACTGTCCAGCTTCCCGGGCCGACCGGCACGGACGCACCGAAGGGCACTGGTTTTGCCTACATCAACGTGACTCCGTGGGGCGATGTTTCCATCCGTGGAAAATACGGTGATGGTAGTAAATTTTACACACGCTCCGCACTCGGGGGTGCGGGCGAGGTCGCGGCGATTGATATTTGGGCGGCGCGGAAAAATTCGCAGTTGAGTGGCACGCTCGCCTTCGGCACCGGCACCACACCCACACTCACCGGCACTTTGAATTGGTCCCGCCAGCCCGAGCGCGGCGCGACTTTCTTCCCCGATGGTTTCACCGCAAGCGTAGCCGCCAGCGGTGCCATCTACACCCCGCCGGACGATGGCGACCGCTCACTCGGAAAATCCAGCAAAGCCTCCAATTTGACTCTGCGCGATGGAAACCTGCTCTCGCCCATCACTCATAATCTCGTTCTCAACAAACGCGACGGCGTCGAAATCCTCGATCAGGGCCCTGAGAACATGACGCTGAAAATTGACCGCAAGAAGGGAATCTTTAAAGGCGAGTTCGACCACCCGCAGGACGGCTCGCGCAGGAAATTTCAAGGCGTTCTTTTGCAGGACAAGAGCATTGGACGCGGTGTTTTCCTCGGCCAAAATCAAACGGGAACCGTGGAGTTCAACCTCGGCGCAGCGAAACCACCGACGACTGGTGGAACAACAGGAGGCGACACTGGCGCAAATGGCGGCACGGGTATAGATCTCGGCGGGCAGAACAACGGAGACCTGAACTTGGGAAACTAGCTCTCGGCTAAACTCCCAGCAATAAACGCGACGGTTGCTCGATGCCCTCTTTGACTTTCACGAGGAAAGTGACGGCTTCTTTCCCATCCACCACGCGATGGTCGTAGCTGAGCGCGAGATACATCATCGGACGCGCCACGATCTGTCCGTTCACAACGACTGCACGCTCCTGAATTTTGTGCATTCCGAGGATGCCGCTTTGCGGCGGATTCAAGATCGGCGTGCTCAGCAGGCTGCCGTAGATGCCGCCGTTGCTGAGTGTGAAAACTCCGCCAGATAGATCGTCTGTGGTGATTTTTCCTTCGCGCGCCTTGGTTGCGAATCCAGCGAGATCGCGTTCGAGATCTGGAAAAGTTTTTGCATCCGCTCCGCGAACTACTGGCACCACCAGACCGCGCTCGGTGCCCACAGCGACGCCGATGTCGTAAAAATGGTTCTGCACCAGTTCATCGCCCTCCACGCGCACATTGATCTGCGGCACGGCTTTCAGCGCGACGACCACGGCTTTGATGAAAAACGACATGAAGCCGAGTTTGATGCCGTGCTGCTTTTGAAAATCTTCGCCCAGTTCCTTGCGCAGCGCCATCACGGCGGACATGTCGGCTTCGTTGAAGGTGGTGAGAATCGCCGCTGTGTGCTGAGCCATCACGAGCTGAGCTGCGATCTTCCGGCGCAAAGGCGAAAGCTTCTTCCGAGTGCTGCGGCCATCGCTCGCTGGTGATGTGTTTTCGGATACTACGGTCAGCGATTCATTCGCCGCTTCGATGGCTGTGGAAAGCGAAACCACAGGAGCCGAGACTGGCTCAGCGACTGACGCGGGAGCGGATTTCTTCGCGGCCTTTTTTGGTGCCGGCTTCTCAGACTCGGGCGTAGCGACGGCTGAGGAATCTTCAATCGTCGCAACAACCTCGCCGATTTTTACCTCTGCGCCCGCAGCAGCTTTGATTCGCAAAATGCCCGCAGCATCGGCGGTGATCTCAGTCGAGACCTTGTCTGTTTCGAGCGTGAGCAGAGCGTCGCCCTTGCTTACCGCATCGCCATCGTTTATCAGCCACGCCGAAATCATACCGCTCGTGACCGACTCTCCCACCGCTGGAATTTTTACATCAAGACTCATACGCCGACACGTTCGCCACGAATTGGCCCTTTGTGCAACGGCAAAGCTCGCTCAAGTCTCCAAATAAAGAATCCGCCCGCAGTTCAGGCAGGTCGTTACAACCTTCGCCGTGCGGACTGCGTGGAAAACGTGCGTCTGCGCTTTTACATGGCAGCCCTGGC
The DNA here is from genome assembly GCA_945868985.1 of Prosthecobacter debontii. GTDB lineage: Bacteria > Verrucomicrobiota > Verrucomicrobiia > Chthoniobacterales > Chthoniobacteraceae > SXWH01. The sequence continues at coordinate 3,216 of CAMBOD010000202.1, forward strand.
AGATTTCGTTTTCGAGAGCGACGACGGCGTGACCATCTTTTTTGTCGAAGAGCCGCTGGAATTCATCGAGCAGGTCTTCATCCACATCTGCCGCGAGCTTCGCGCGGTCGGCTTGGATTTCGATCATCTGCGCATCGAGCGCTTTCACCTTGGCGTCGAGATCCGCACTCTGGCTCTGCACCTGCGTCTTCGTTGCAGCGGCTTCTTTTTCTGCTGCGGTGATGATGGGCTTTTGCTGCTCCGCTGCCTCCATGAGTTCCATCTCCTTGTCTTCGATGCCTGCGATTTCTATTTTGAGGCTCTCGATGGCGTGGTCGTAGGCGCGATACTCCTCGTTCTTTTTCGTTTCGAGTTTCTGCTGTTCGTATTTGTTGATGCGGTCTGTGCGCGTGCGGACTTCGTTCTCAAGTTCCTTGCGCTTCACTTCGATTTCCTTGGCCTTGAGCTTCGCGGCATCGAGTGCGGCGGCGGCGGCGCTGAGTCTGGCATCGAACGCTTTTCTTTCGAGCGGCGCGTTTTTGAGTTCGATTTTGAGCTGCCGCAATTTGCGATCGCGGTCTTGGATGACGAGAAGTTGAGTGACTGCGGGAAGAATCATGCGGAGGTGAAGTTGTTCTTTCGCACGCTGAGCGTCAACAGTTCGCCGCAGGAAAAGCCAAACGGCCTAAAGAAGCATTTGATCCTCAGGCGGGCTTGTTTTCTCCACGCGCTCTGCCTGGAGCACGGAAATGCGACGCCCTTTTTCGATCGGAAAACTGGGTTTGCCGATGATTTTCACCCACGTCATTTCGGGTATGGCGGGCATTTTCTCCACCTCCACGAGCGTGGCCACGGGGCGGGCGTCGGCGGCGCAACACGTCATAAACATTCGCACAGCCTTGAAGCGATTCCCGGTGGCGTTATTCGTGTTGTCGGGCATGAACTGCGCGATGACTTGCACTTCCTTGCCTTCGAAATCGGGCCGCAAAATCGCGTCCTGCGCGGCGTAGAGCAGGTCGAGCACTTCGGCCATGATGTAACCCTCGGGAGTGCGCGTGAGATAGTCGGTCGGGGACTTTTCCGGCTGTGTGGCTGCGGGTGCGGGTGGTGAGCCATCTTTATTAGGCAGCGGTAGATCTTTCTTCGTGTTCACGGGCCCCGGAATTTTCGGCTCGGCGGATTTCATCGCCTCAAACTTTTTCTCCATCCTCTCCATCGCAGCGGGCAGGTCCTTCGCATCCGTGGACGTGCGGCGATTCTTCAGCATGTTGTTGCTGAAGTTGTCGGGCGAATACGCCGCCGCGACGCAGATGGGCACGAGCAGAATCAGGAACGTGAGCAATTTCCCCGTGTTTGCGCGGCTCAGGCCGTGCCCGCACTCGGCGGAGGAACAGCAGCTCGCATCCGCCTTGAAAGCGACAAACACCACGGCCATCAACGCAAGCACGCACGCCGCGGCAAACGCATAGTAACGAAACTCCGGGGCGAGCATGTTTTTCATCTGCTCCGAGAAGTGGAAAAAGAACAGCACCGCACTCCACGTGGCGAGCGTGGCAGCAGGGAGCCAGCGGGCGATGAGCTTTTGCATGGCGATGATTATAGGCGGGTATGGATGAAGAGGCAACCGATGCTTCCGAGCGATTGGGCTGCCTCACGTGCCTTTAATCCGGCATCCAGCCCGCCCAAAATCCAACAAATGAGCGCGATGAGCACGAACAGCGCGATGGAAAGGACGATGACGAAGCGCCGCTTGAAAAGAAGGCCGTAGAGCCAGAAAAGCTTCAGATCAAACACGGGGCCGAAGAGCATGAAAGCCAGCTTCGACGCCGCAGAAAACGGCACGAACTGCGTCGCAGCTACGAACGCATCCGTGGAACTGCATAGCGCAAGCAACGCAGCCACGACCATGAGTGTGATCACCGAAAGCAGCGGTTGCCCTTCCGCTAAAGGTGAAAGCGCCTCTTGATTGATCCCGACTGCAAACACACTCGTGATCCCGGCTCCGATCACGAAATAAAACGCCACATCCAGAAAGTCCGCCGTCGCCGACTGCACCGCGAGCACCAACCTGCGCAGAGGCGAAGCGGAAGCGATCATCTGCGCAAAGTCGGGTGCTTCTTCCGGCGCTCCTGAA
>CAMBOD010000203.1 GCA_945868985.1 Prosthecobacter debontii
GTGGATCCAGTTTTGTGCGTGCCGAGGTGTAGGATAAGGCGGTGCATCGAAGGCGGTGTATTACTTCCCCAGCAGATGCTCGAGCACGAGCTGGTCGAGGGCTTGGTAGTCGAGTTTGCTGATGAGTTCCTGGGCGCGCGCTTCGTCGAAGGTGCGCGCTTTTTCCACAAGGCGGAGGAAGGTGCGGCGGCTGTTATCGAGGGCGGCGCTCCATTGCTCGGGGGCGGTGGTGCGGAAGGGGTGGACGTCGAAGCAGACGTATTCGCCTTTCGCGCCGTAGTTCCAGCGCTCGAGGGTGCGGACTTGATCGAAGGCGCTGCGGAGGGAGACGCTGCCGAAGGGTTTGTCCTGATCGTATTTGAGGCCGTTCTGGTCGTTGAGGTGGAGGGACCAGAGCTTGCCGAAGCGCAGGGCGAATTCCATTTCGTCGCTCGGGTCGAGGCCGGCGAGGATGCAGTGGGCGGTTTCAATAAGCGCGCCGGTGCGGGCGGGGTCGCGAGTGAGCGTGGCGATGGCGAGGACGTGGCCGATGGTGGGGACATAGGCGTGGTCCATCGGCTCGTTGGGCTTGGGCTCGATGGCGAGGCGGATTTTCGGATCGTGAGCGAGCATGGCGTCGAACGCTTCGATGAGCCAGTCGAACGCCTGCCCGGCGCGTTTGGCTTCGCGAAGGTAGGTGCCTTCGCGCGCGAGCCACAGGACGAGGATGTCGGTGCCGAGTTCGCGGGCGATGTCTATGGACTGCAAGCTGCGGTCAATGGCGTAGCGGCGGTCGGCGGGGTTGTTGGAAGTGTAGGCGCCATCCACGGTGCGCGGGGAAAACCACAGGCGCGGCGCGACCATCTCGGCGACGATGCCCTCGCCATCGAGCCGCTTTTTCAACTCGCGAGCCTCGGCCAGCACCTGCGCGTGGGTCTTCGTATCAATGTCCGGCACGGCGTCGTCGTCGTGAAACATCATGGCGTCGAAGCCGAGTTTCTTCAGCTCGCGGAGTTTCCAGTCGAAGGTCTGCGCCGGGCGCGTCTCGGGACCGTAGGGATCGCGGCCCTCGCTCCAGTTCCAAGGGCCTGCGCAAAAGCGGTAGGTGTGTGACATAGTCCGTGCGGCATACGCGAGGCGCGGGCACGGTGGCAAGCGTGCGCCGTTGACGACCCGCGTTTGCCCACGTAAATCCGCGACTCTCATGCGCACGCTCGTCTTTCTCGCAGCACTCACCTCGTTCGCTTTCGCCGACACGGCGAAAACGGAGCCCGGCCTCGCAGTCACCTACACCGCCGTCGGGAAAGGCGACACGACCGGCCGGCCGATTTCCAATCACGATTTAATCGGTGACGAGATCCCCAAGCGCGACACGACCACTTCGCGACTCGCCGCGCTCTACGTGCCGAAGGGCGCGCCCGCGACGCCGTTCGTGCCCGCCGGGCCGTTCAAGGCGGTGTTCACGGGCGACATTGATTCGCCGCTGCGCGCGGATGTGACGTTCTTTGTGAAAGCACGCGGGCAGGTGAAAGTGAGCATCAACGGCGCGCCCGCGCTCGACGACAAGACGACGGAGAAAAGCGTGCAGCTCAGCAAAGGCGCGAACCGTGTGGTAGTGGAATTTACCAGCGACGGCACGCAGGACGCGCAATTGCAACTCGACTGGGCGAGCAAGGAATTCCCCCGCGAGCCAGTCCCGCCGACCGCATGGACGCACGCCGCCGCGCCCGAACAATCCAAAGTGCGCGAAGGGCGGATGCTTTTCGCCACACGCCACTGCACCGCCTGCCACGACGCAGGCAACGCCGTGCCAAAGGACGGGACCGGAATGCCTGAACTGCTTTCGACCGCGCCCGACCTCATGGATGCTGGTGCGCGCCTCCGCCCCGATTGGGTCGCCGCGTGGGTGGAAAATCCGCGTGCCCTCCGCCACGACGCGACGATGCCCAATCTCGGCGTGACGAAGGAGCAGGCTGCGGACATCGCAGCCTATCTCGCCACTTTAGGAACACCTACGAAGTTAGAGTCTGGGGATAAGGCTGACGCTAACGTCGCACTCGCAGGCGGAGGGCTATTTGCAAATCTCGGCTGCGTAGCCTGCCACACGACGCCGAATTTCGATGGGAAGGATGAACACTCACGCATCCCGCTCAAACACGTCGCGGCCAAGTTCAGCCGCACTCCGCTCAAAGAGTTTCTGAAAATGCCGGGGATGCACAATCCATGGACGAAGATGCCAAACTTTCGCCTCACTGACATCGAAGCTGACCAACTCACCGCGTTTCTCCTCAGCGATGCGAAAGCCGTATTGCCCGTCGTGAAGGGCGACGCGGCCCGTGGAAAAATCGCCGCCGCATCCTGCGCCGCGTGCCACACGATTCCCGGCGTCGAGAAATCCATCGCAGCGCCGACGCTCGCCGTTGCCATCAAGTCTCCCGCGAAAGGCTGTCTCTCCGCGCAGCCCGGCAAGGCTCCCGATTTTTCGTTCACGCCAGCGCAACGCGAGGCGCTCGCCGCTTTCCTCGCCACCGACCTCGTCTCGCTCAAGCAGGACACGTTCGCCGATTTCGCCGAGCGACAAATCCGCCACATGAACTGCACCGCCTGCCATCCGAGCGACGGACGCCAGAGCACCTTCCAACACCTCGAAGAAGAAATCGCGAAACTCACCAGTGATGCTCCCAAGCCCCCCGACCAACCCGAAGGCGCGACTGTCCCCGCGACCGCAATCCCGCAGCTCACGTGGCTCGGCGAAAAATTGCAGCCCGGCTGGATGGGCAGCTTCATCGCCGGGGCCGCGCCTTACAAACCGCGCCCGTGGCTCGCTTCGCGGATGCCCGGTTTCGGAGCACCCGGCGTCGGCATCGCCAACGGCCTCGCGCATCAACACGGCCTCCCGCTCGCGGATGCGCCCGAGCCCGCCGCCGACAAAGCACGCGCCGAGATCGGCACGAAGCTCATCAACGCCGACGGCGGCTTTAACTGCGTGCAATGCCACGGCGTGAAAGATCAGGAACCCACCGCCGTCTTCGAGGCACCCGGCATCAACCTCGGCTACTCGACCGAGCGCCTTCGCAAAGGCTACTTCCATCGCTGGATGCTCGCGCCGCTGCGCATTGATGCGGAAACGAAGATGCCGAAATTCAGCGAGGACGGAATCACCACGCAGCTCTCCGACATACTCGGCGGCAAGGCGCCGGATCAGTTCGACGCCATGTGGCAATCTCTGCGCTCACTGAAATGAAGCACCTCCGCTGGTGGCCGCTCCCGCTCATCCTCGCCATCGGCGGCGCAGGCATCGCGTTCACGCTCGCGAAGACCGAGTGGGTCTATGAACAGCAGCGTAGCATGAGGCTGCTCGGGTTTTCCGTCGGCACCTACCTCGCGCTGCTGATCTGGTGGCTCGCATTTTCCCGCGCCAGCCGACGCGCCAAGTTCATCGGCCTCGGCGTCGCGCTGCTGCCCGCCGCGCTTTTCCGCCATCGCGGAATGAGCGGTGACTTCATCCCGATCTTTGAGTTTCGCTTTACGAAAAGCGCCGCACCACTCGCCGCTGGCGCATCGCTCGCAGGCGACACCGCGACACGCGCCGACTTCCCTCAACTGCTCGGCCCGAACCGCGACGGACGCCTCGCCGGCCCCGCTCTCAATCCCGATTGGAACGCGCACCCGCCGCAACTCATCTGGAAGCGCACAGTCGGCGCAGCGTGGTGCGGCTTCGCCATCGCGGGCAATCGCGCCGTCACGATGGAGCAGGACGGCGAAAACGAGTGTGTCACCTGCTACGAACTCACCACCGGCAAACCGCTCTGGCGCAGCGCCAGCCCCGGCCATTACAGCAGCGGCATCGCCGGCGAAGGCCCGCGCGCCACGCCCACCATCGCGGGCGAAAGCGTCTTCACACTCGGCGCAAACGGCACCTTTCGCTGCCTCGATCTCGCGACCGGAAATCAGCGCTGGCAGGCGGACATCATGGCCGAGAGCAGCGCGAAACTTCCCGACTGGGGCTTCTCCTCATCGCCACTCATCGTAGGTGAAAACGTGATCGTCAGCGCCGGTGGTGCGAACGGCAAATCGCTGCTCGCTTACAACCAATCGAGCGGGAAACTCGCATGGAGCGCAGGCGATCGCCCAGCCAGTTACAGCTCCCCTTTTCTCCGCACGCTCGCAGGCCGCGAGCAACTGCTCATGTTTAACAGCGAGGCCATCACCGCGCACGATCCCGCGACTGGCGCGGTGCTGTGGGAGCACGCTTGGGGAAAAGGAATGCCGCACGTCGCAGCACCCCTCGTCACCGGCGGCGACCGTGTTTTGTTTTCCAGCGGATACGGCGTCGGCAGCAAACTGCTCGCGATCGCACCCGGCACCGATGGCAAATTCACTGCGAGCGAGCTTTGGAAAACGATTCGTTTTCAGGCGAAATTCTCCAATCCCGTCGAGCGCGACGGCTACGTATATGGCATGAGCGACGGCTTCTTCGCCTGCCTCGACCTCCGCGACGGCACGGTAAAATGGAAATCCGGTCGCTACGGTCACGGTCAGTGCCTGCTCGTCGGAGAGCACCTCCTGCAAATCACCGAAGACCCCGGCGACCTCGTCCTCCTCCGTCCCACGCCCGAAGCCGCCAACGAACTCGCGCGCATCCACGTCTTCGACAGCAAAACATGGAATCCCCCCGCCCTCTCCGGCGACCTCCTCCTCCTCCGCAACGACACCGAAGCCGCCTGCCTCCGCCTCCCGCTTCGCTGAGAAAACAAAAATTGCAAAATCACGCACAGCGAACTGCACGGTAACAATTCCATAACATAGATAGTGTTCACTTTTTCCTAGACGGAGGCATCCCGCTTCCATCAACTGAACAATCAACCCACATCCCATCCATGAAAATAAAAACACCAGCAAACAAACGAGGCTTCACTCTTATCGAGCTCCTCGTCGTCATCTCCATCATCGCAATCATCGCAGGGTTCGCGTTCCCGGCTTTCGCTGCCTTCCTTCAAAAGGCTCGTCAGACCGATCAAATGAACGCCGGCAAACAGATATTCAATGCCATGGCCAATTACGGCTCAGAGAGCAGCCACTACGGCCTCCTGCCCGCCTATACAGATGTGGATGATCCAACGAATACGAAAGTTACAAGTTCAAACGCAGCGTTCCAAATCCTGTTGGACGGCGGCTATATTGATACAAAGACTGCATTTATTAACCGTGCTTCCGAGTGGTGCAAGCCACCGCAAACAAACACCGATGCAACGGCGAAACTGGTGCGCGAAAAAGAGTCGGACTGGTGCTATGTCGTTGGAACCGGAGACACATCCAGTTCTACTTG
>CAMBOD010000204.1 GCA_945868985.1 Prosthecobacter debontii
TACTTTTATGGGCGACCATTTTTAAAAAGAAACACATACTATGATCAAAATCGGCATCAACGGCTTCGGGCGCATCGGTCGCCTGGTATTTCGCGCAATCTGTGACCAGGGACTTCTCGGCAAAGAGATCCAAGTCGTCGCGGTCAACGACCTCGTTCCAGCGGACAATCTCGCATACCTCGTGAAATACGATTCCACGCAGGGCAGGGCGAAGGAGGAAATTTTCAGCAAGAAGTCGTCGCCTGAATTGGCGGAGGACGATTTGCTCGTGGTGGACGGACACGAAATCAAATGCCTCGCTGTGAAAGAAGGCCCAGCCGCTTTGCCATGGAAGGCGCTCGGCGTGGACATCGTCATCGAGAGCACCGGTCTTTTTGTGGACGCTGAAAAGGCGCAGGGTCACATCACCGCTGGCGCGAAGAAGGTTATCATCAGCGCTCCCGGTAAGAATGAGGACATCACGGTCGTCATGGGCGTGAACCACGAAAAATACGACGCGGCAAAGCATCACATTATTTCAAACGCGAGCTGCACCACCAACTGCCTTGCACCCGTCGTTCACGTGTTGCTGAAAGAAGGTTTCGGCGTCGAGGAAGGCCTCATGACGACCATCCACAGCTACACCGCTACGCAGAAGACAGTGGACGCTCCGAGCAAGAAGGACTGGAAGGGTGGACGCAGCGCGGCCATCAACATCATCCCTTCGAGCACCGGAGCAGCAAAGGCTGTCGGCCTCGCCATTCCCGAAGTGAAAGGCAAGCTTACCGGCATGTCGTTCCGCGTTCCGACGCCGACTGTTTCCGTCGTGGACCTCACCGTCAAGACCACCAAGGAAACCAGCTACAAGGACATCTGCGCTGCTATGAAAAAAGCCAGCGAGACATATATGAAAGGCATCCTCGCCTACACGACCGACGAAGTGGTCAGCACTGATTTCATCCACGACAGCCACAGCTCCATTTTTGATGCGGGCAGCGGCATTGAGTTGAACAGCAAGTTCTTCAAACTCGTGAGCTGGTATGACAACGAGTGGGGCTACAGCAACCGCTGCGTGGACCTCGTGAAATATATCGTGAGCAAGGGGCTGTAATCGCCGCCTGATGATTTATCCCGACTGGCTCCAGCTCAAATACACGATGCTCGGCGTGGGGCTGCTGCTGGTCGTCGGGCACCTGCTCGCACTGGTGAAGCCGAAGGCTGCGCAGGACTGGCTGCGCACCTTCCCTCGCAGCAGACCGGCGGGTGTGGTGTTATCCATCGCAGCAGGCGCATGGTTTTTCATGCTCGTGAAGATGATGGATCTCGGCGAGTTCAGCACATGGCGGCAAACCGTGCTCATGCTCACGCCGGTAGCGACGGTGCTCTCCATTCTCTACATGCGCGATTTTCTCGCCGTGCGTGCGCTCGGCACTCTCGCGCTGCTCGCTGCGGAGCCGCTGCTGGAGTCGGCATTCATGCGCCCGGAGCAAATTCGTCTACTGCTTGTCTCGCTCGTATATGTATGGTTGCTTTTCGCGATGTTTTGGGTGGGGATGCCCTACACGCTTCGCAATCAAATCACCTGGGTAATTGCCTCCGAAAAACGCTGGCGCGCCGCGGCTTTCGCCGGCCTTGCCTATGGTTCGCTGCTCTTCGGAGGCTCCTTTTTAATTCACTGATTTCAGCGCTTCTCATTCCTCGCGGGTCGCCTTGGATTTTTGATATTCCATCAGCGTTTTCCATCCGTCGCGCTTCACCAGCAGCACCTCGAAGTGAATATACTCCTTCTTACCGCCGCCGTCCGTGCTGGAGTAGAGAAAAATGCCAGTCTCATGCGCAGTGGTCTCGTCGCCGATGCGCTGAGAGAAACGAAACTCAACGCTGGCTTTGATTTTGCCCGATTTGGTGTCGTCGAACTCATGCTTCCAGCGTTCCAGCGCCTTCGATAGCGGCTGGCTCATTTTTTTATGCCCGCGACCAGCACGCCTTCGGTGTGGCATGTTGATTTGTAGCTCTCAAAGTCGCCCTCCTTCACGGCCTTCGATATTTTCGCCCAAAAAGCATCAACTTCCCTAAGCCGCTCCGTGTCCGCGTCCGCAGCCGCCAATGGGAGACCGACTAGAATGGCCAACAGGACAATTGATTGGAGTAAAAGAGTCCTCATGTCTTGATGATGCGTCTTTGAGAAAACGGATTACTTGTTCGCTGAGACCACGTCGTTCAGTTTGAAGATCGGCAGGAACATCGCAATGACGATGCCGCCGACGATAAGACCGAGGACGACGATGAGCAGTGGCTCCAGCAGCGAGGTGAGCGCCGAGAGCGTCGCCTCGATTTCCTCATCCCAAAAATCGGCCATCTTTTCGAGCATGGTGTCAATTTTACCGGTGGCCTCACCTGCGGAAACCATGCGCAGCATCATAGGAGGAAATATGGTCTGACGCCCCAGCGCTATGGTGAGTTGATCACCTTTTTCTACATCATTTGACACACCGCGCAGTGCATTGGTGACAACGCTGTTTCCAGACGTATCGCCGACGATCTGTAGCACTTCCAAGATCGGAACGCCCGAGCGGAGGAGTTGTGCAAAAGTGCGGGCGAAGCGCGTCATGCAAACCTTGTGCGTGAGAGGGCCGAAGACAGGCAGCTTGAGCTTCCAGCGATCCCAAGTTTCCGCGCCGCTCTTGCTCGCCACCCAGGCTCGGATCGCATAGAAAACACCCACGATGACGCCGATGATCATATACCAGTAGCTGCGCATGAAATCGGAGAGATCTATGAGGAACTGCGTAGGTGCCGGTAGCTTTGCGCCGAAGTCTGCGAAGATACTTCCGAAGACCGGCACTACTTTCACGATGAGGAATGTGGTGATCGCGAGCGCGATGCTGATCACGATGACGGGATAGGTCATTGCCGATTTCACCTTTTTGCGGAGCCGTTCAGTGGCCTCAAGGAAGCCGGCGAGACGATCCAGCACTTCGGATAGCATGCCGCCCGATTCACCCGCCCGCACCATTGAGATATAGAGCCGGTTAAAAATCTGGGGATGTTTCGCGATGGACTCATTGAAAGTGGAGCCGTCCTGCACGCTTGCGCTCACTTCGCCGATGACACGACGCAAGCCCGCTTGTTTTTTTGGATCCGCCTGCTCGAACAAGGCGGTAAGACCGCCAACGAGCGGCAGACCGGCATCTACCATCGTGGCGAGTTGGCGCGTGAAAATGACCAGATCGGTGCCAGAGACTTTGATTTTAGCCCTAGTGATCTTGCTGCCGGCTTTTTGCTGGATGGACAGCACCATGAGACCGCGTCCCATCAACGTATTGATGGCGTTCTCTTCATTGATTCCCTCCTGGACGCCGGAGATCATTTTTCCGGCAGTGTCGCGGGCTTGGTAGGCAAAGGTGAGCATGACGCTGAGAAAAGCACGCTCGGTGCCATCAAGCTTACCGAGTTTGGAAATTATGGCGCTGCGCGGAAAATCACGCTAGCTCCCGTAGCACGCGCGCCGGGGTGCCGACGGCTAGGACGCCAGCAGGGAGCGATTGCGTCACCACGCTTCCTGCGCCGACGACTGTGCCATCGCCGATGCTCACTCCTTTCAGAACTGTCACGTGCGCGCCGAGCCAGCAGCGAGCGCCGATTTTCACAGGGGCGGAAATTAGCGGGCCATCCGCAGGCACTGCGCCGGGGCCAAACGTGTGATCATGATCGGTGATGTAGCAAAATGGGCCGATCATCGTGTCGTCGCCGATTTCGATGCGCTCGCTCGCATCGAGCATCGAGCTGCGATTCACGTAACAGCGCGCACCGATGACGATTTGTGCGCTGCTGTTTGTGGCGAGAAGTGTGACGCGCTCATCGAGTGCGGCACCGTCGCCGAAGGATAGACACTCCGCGTGGACTGGCGACTCCAGCCAGATCGGCAGTCTTACTTTCCCAGCGAACTTGGCACCACGCAGACTCAGGCCCATCTTTTGCAAACGCGAAACCACTCCGCGAAGCACGCGCAGCCAGAGCTTGCAGAACGAACGGTAGATGCTGGTGACAGGATTGGGCATGGCGGCTACATCCAAGTCCCTCGCAGGTCCTGCGCCCAGCCCGGATTGCGTTGCCGGACGATAGTGAATGTCGCGAACAGTCGGTGCAGGAAAAATTTCCACGCAAGCCGAGCGCCGCGCATTCCGAGCACATCGCACGCGACGATCCGCTGGTTCACGATGCGCTGTCGTGCGAGGCCGATGATATCGCGTTTCAGCGAATTCGTTCCTTCGCGGTGGCTGCATCGCGCGTTCACGTGAAAATACAGCCGATGCGTTTTGGCGATCCGCGCCGAGCAATGCACATCCTCCATGTAGCTGTAGCCGTTGAAAGCCGGAAACCGCTCCCGCAAGAACGGCCCGCGCCGATAAAATACGCAGCCGGAATTCAACCACTCCGAGCGGATGAGTCCGTTCTCAGCAGGCTCCGTGTAGCAAGGCAGACAGTTGATCGCCGGGCCAAACAAGTGGCCGCCATACGTTGGATGCGAGTAGCCTGATTGGAGTCGAAAATACCATCGCGTGAGTCGCGACGGAACTGCCCGCTGGATTTCATCAATGCGCACTCCAACTCCGCCAACTTCGCCCGCGCTGTCCGCATCGAAAACTTCGCACACCAGCGCGCACGTATCTGCGTAGAGCGTGATGTCATCATCCATGAAGCCCAGCACCTCGCTTGTCGGTGAGCAGAGTTCCGCACCTTGATTGCGCTGTTTCGCAGCACTCTTCGCATCAGAGAAAAACCAGCGCACCGGAAGTCGCGTGCTCCATTCCTCGCACAGCTTCTTCGTGCGCTCATCGCGCGATGAATCCACGACAACGATCTCCGCAGGCCGGCGCGTCTGCTTTTCCACGCCTGCCAGCGTGACGGCGAGATCCTCCGGGCGCTCAAACGTCGCGATGATGAGGCTGTATGCGTGCATTGGAGCGCGCATAAAAGCCGCCCGTGTGCCATCCGCAAAGTGCTTTCGTTTCGCGGGCGCTTGCCACATTCGCGCCCAGCGCCTAAACCGCGCGCCCATGCCGCGACCAAATTCACCCGGCTGGCTCGTCGTCCTCGAAGGAATTGACGGTGCCGGCAAAAGCACCGTCCTTCGCCGAATCGCCGAGCACTGCGCCGCACGCGGCATCCCGTGCGTCACCAGCGGCGAGCCGACACGCGGGCAGTGGGGAATGAAACTCCGCCAGAGCATGAGCGAAGGCCGTCTCACGCTCGACGAGGAACTCGCCCTTTTTTTGAAAGACCGAGCAGAACATATCGCCACGCTCATCGCACCTGC
>CAMBOD010000205.1 GCA_945868985.1 Prosthecobacter debontii
CGCATCAATGACCGCTGTTGGATGAATCTTCCCCATGGCTCAGCCATCCATGAGGCCGAACATGATGTCGGCTTCGCTTACGACTTCGCCGTTCACGACACACTGGCAGCGAACCTTCGCGACGACGCGTTTTTTTGAAATGACATCCACTTTGATGAAGAGCGTGTCGCCCGGCACCACGGGCTTGCGGAATTTCACCGAGTCCGCGCTCATGAAATATCCGATCTTCCCCGCATTGCCCGGCTGTCCGAGCAGGAGGATGCTGCCGACCTGCGCCATTGCCTCCACTTGCATCACGCCCGGCATGATGGGGTGACCGGGGAAGTGGCCTTGGAAAAACGGCTCGTTGATTGTGACGTTCTTCACGCCGGTGCAGTGCGTTTCGCTCACGCTCACGATGCGATCCACCATGAGGAACGGGTAGCGATGCGGGAGCAGTTTCATCACGTCGTTCACGTCGAGCACGTCGCCGCCCTTTGGCGTGACGGTCGGCGGCACGAGCGCCATGTTCTTTGAAAATTGCTTCGCCACCGCTTTCGCCAAATCCGTGTTCGGGCCGTGGCCGGGTTTCACCGCGATGACGTGTCCTTTGATCGCCCGCCCGAAAAGCGAGAGGTCGCCGATGATGTCGAGAATCTTGTGGCGCACGAACTCGTCCTTGAATCGCAGCGGCTCCTTGCCGAGCACCTGCTCGCCGCGAATCACCACCGCGTTCTCCAGGCTGCCGCCCTTGATCAGCCCCTTGTCCATGAGCGGCTTCACGTCCTCGTAAAAAACAAACGTGCGCGCGTTGGCGATTTCCTTTTTGTAAATCGCGGGCGTGATTTCCGTGGAGAAAAACTGCGTGAAGCGCCCATCCGGTCCCACGTTCGTGCAGGAAATGCGGAAGGCGCTGTCGGGCACGATGGTCATCAGCGAGCCGCTGCGGGTCTCAATGTGAATGGGCTCGGTGATTTCGTAATACGCACGCGGAACCGGCTGCTCGACGACACCGGCCTTGGCGATCAACTCCACATATTGCTGCGCCGAGCCATCGCCAATCGGCGGCTCGCCGGAGTCCATTTCGATGAGGCAATTATCCACACCCATGCCCACGAGCGCGCTGAGCACGTGCTCCACGGTATGCACCCGCGCATTTCCCTCAGCGATTGTAGTCGCGCGCTCGACGGTTTTTACGAGTTCGATTTTTGCATCGATGATTGGTTCATCCGGCAGATCGCTGCGTTTGAATTTCCGCCCATGCCCGGCTGGTGCGGGATGTAGCGTGAGGACGACTTTTTCCCCGGTGTGAAGCGAACTGCCTGCTACGGAGACGCTTTGCCCAAGGGTGCATTGATTTTGGATCATTCGTTTGTTTGCGGAAAATGCGCGCCCTTATGAGTGAGCGCACCGCTTCACGGCAAGCGCGAACGTCCAGCCCTACGCCGGCCCCAGCAACGTATCCACGTAGCGGGCATTCGTGCGGCGCAGGCGCTCGCCGATTTCACGCACGGTGCCGAGGAGAAATTTGAACGCCGCATTCGGATACACACCTGCGAGTGCGCGGAGGACGCCCTCGTTGATCTTCAGCAGCACGCACGCGGTCAGCGCCTGGACATCCGCACTGCGCGGGCGATGGTCGAAAAGCGCAAGCTCCCCGACGATGTCGCCCGGCCCCATCTGCGCCAGCTCCACGAGGTCACCACCGCGATGCGTCACGACTCTGCATTTTCCCTCCACGAGGAAAAACATGAAGTTCCCCTCCTCGCCCTGCCTCACGACGACATCCGCAGGCTGGAAAGTCGTGGGGTCGCCGAGTTCTATCAACGCTTCGATTTCGTCATTGGTGAAATCGTGGCAGATGGCGATGGCCTTGAGCTTGTCGTGAAGTGGATGGTTGGCGCTCATAGTGTGGATACGACTACGACCGATCCCACCGCATCAAGCAAGAATCGCTTTTACAATTTTGCCATCCCCCGCCCCTCCGCAAACGCCGTGCGAGGAGGTTTTTCTCGCGCCAAGCCGCAAAGGCGCAAAGACACTGCCGGTTTGCCGCGCACGGAGTTCACAGCGTTCACAAAGAGAAAGCGCATGCCACAAAGAAAACGCCCAAGCCGAGCACCAGCGGTGCGAATCCATGCCAGCCTAAGGAACCGCTGAATAAAATCAGGGGACGTTGTTTTCTGTCCGCAGATGGCGCAGATTTCCGCAGAGAATGCAGGCAGGTGACTTCAAAATCTGCGCGAATCTGCGCAATCTGCGGATAAATCAGTGTTTCCCTGAGGCATCGCCCTAGGTTTCCGAACGTAATGAAACAAAGCCCTGTAGGGGCGCGGCACGTTGAGGCGATACGCCGATGACGCTCCAATCCACCAAGCTGAAAACGCAAAACCTTTCCGCTCGACAGAAAACTCCCGCTCCATTTCCGTCGGTCTCCGCAAACACCACCTCCATGATGCCAACATTCATACACTAACAACCCCAGTCCGTTCGCGGGATGGAAGGATGTTAGGCGTCGCTACCCGCGTCCCGAGAATCGAACCGTCAAGACACTCCATTGAACCCTGACCTTCTATTGCTCGCCTTGTGGATTGCCGCTTCCATCGCACATGCTGTTTTGTGCAGTCGGCGTCCTCGATCCGCGTCTTCGGTTGCATCGCTCGTCGCAGGCTGCGGTTCACTACTCGGCCTATTGCTGTTCTTACGGGTATTTGTCATTGGCGGTTCTTCCAACGTCGCCCAGATGGCAGGGTCCGGCGGTATGTCGCTTTGGCGATTCTGGTTCCATGTTTGGCCGGTTCTCATGGTGCTTTGCCCCGCGTCGGCATTCGTGCAGTTAGTTGCGTCGGCACTTCCCCCGTATCCTCCTCGCGGAGGGGCCAGTTTCGCAGGCCGATTATGTGGGCTCGGAGCGGCGGTCGCATCGTGCTATTTCGTGTTCACCTATTTCCCAGACGCATGACTCCTGCCCGAACAACCGCAACGCCCCATGCGCTGCCTCTAACGGCTCAATCAAGGATGCCTTTGACTATTTTGCCTTCGTTTGTCGGGCCGATGAGGCGGTTGTTGAGGCCCTGATAGCGGTAGTTCATTTGATACGGATCAAAACCGAGCTGGTGTAATATGGTCGCCTGCAAATCGCGGACGCCGACTTTGTTCTCGGCGATGTGATAGCCGAGTTCGTCGGTCGCGCCGTAGTTGATACCGCGTTTGATGCCGCCGCCGGTCATCCACATCGTGAAGCAATGCGGATGGTGGTCGCGCCCGAGGGCCTTGCTGCCGCCGCGCGCTTCGTTCATCGGCGTGCGGCCAAATTCCCCGCCCCACACGACCAGCGTGCTGTCGAGCAAGCCGCGCTGTTTCAAATCCTGCACGAGCGCGTAGCACGCTCGATCGGTCTGGAGACACTTTTTTGGGAAAGCATTCATCAAGTCGTCGCTCGAACCGGTGCCGTGGATGTCCCAGCCCCAGTCGAAGAGTTGCACAAAGCGCACGCCCTTTTCAATGAGACGGCGCGCGAGCAGGCAGTTGTTGGCGAAACTCCCCTCCCCCGGCTTTGCGCCATACATCGCAAGCGTCTCGGGCGTTTCTTTTGCAATGTTGAACGCATCCGGCACGCTAGCCTGCATGCGGTAGGCGAGTTCGTATTGCTCGATGCGCGTGACGGTCTCCGGATCGCCGAACAACTCCGCTTCGCCTTGATTGATCTTTTTCAACGCATCGAGCGAACGTCTGCGCGTCTCGCGGCTCATCCCGGCAGGGTCGCTCACGTAAAGAACCGGATCGCCGACCGCGCGGCACTGCACGCCTTGATAAGCGCCGGGCAAAAATCCATTCGCCCAGCACGCCTTGCCGCCCGTCGGATCGCTGCCGCCGCTGAGCAGCACGACGAAGCCGGGCAAATCCTGATTTTCCGTGCCCAGCCCGTAAGTCACCCACGAGCCCATCGAGGCCGAGCCGTTGCGCATGTTGCCGGTGTAGATCATCAACTCCGCAGGCGCGTGGTTGAATTGATCCGTATTCATCGAGCGGATGACGCACAGGTCGTCCGCCATCTTCGCCATGAACGGAAGCTTCTCGCTCACCCACGTCCCGCTTTGTCCGTATTGCGCAAATTTGTAGGGCGAACCGAGCAGCTTGGGCTTGCCCTTTATGAATGCGAACTTCTCACCCTGCAAAAATTTTTCCGGGCAATCCTTGCGGTCGTTCGCCTTCAACTCCGGCTTCCAGTCGAACATGTCGAGCGAAGGCGGCGCACCGCTCATGGAAAGATAAATCACCGCCTTCGCCTTCGAGGGCAGCGGTGGCGCTTTCATCGCGAGCGGATTCCCCGAAGATGCCGCGCTTGCGTGGCCGATGAGGGATTGCAGTGCAATCGCACCAAGGCTGAACTGCCCCGTGGTGTTCAAAAACTGGCGGCGTGTCTGCGAGTGGAGCTGGTGGAAATTCATACGGTTAGTTTTTCATCAGGACACCATCGAGACTGAGCAGCGTATTCGCGACGACAGTCCATGCCGCGAGTTCTGCGACATCCGCGCCTTGCGGCAGAGGCAGCGCGGCGTTCGTGGCGAGTTGCGTGGCGGCGGTTGTGTTGACTTTATAGTTCGCGAGTTCGGCGTCGTAGAGTTCGCGGAGCGCGGCAACTTGCGCATCGGTCGCCGGACGACACAGACAAAGCTCAAGCGCCCAGCGAACGCGCGATGCCGTATCCCCTTTCGCATCGCTCACGATGCGGCGCGCGAGCGACTGCGCACACTCGACGAAAACTGGATCATTCAATGTGACGAGCGCCTGCAATGGCGTGTTCGTCGGCATCCGGCGAATGGTGCAGCTTTCGCGACTCGGCGCGTCAAAGGTGAACATCGTCGGATTTGGCGCGGTGCGTCGCCAAAACGTGTAGAGTCCGCGACGAAAACGATCCTCGCCCTTGCTGGTCGGGTAGCCGTTTTGTCCGTCATTGAAAGCCACGCTCCACAGTCCTCCGGGCTGCGGCGGATACACGCTGGGCCCGCCGATTTTCCGACTGAGCAAACCCGACAACATGAGCGCCTGATCGCGCAACGCCTCCGCCTCCAACCGCCGTCGCGGGTAATGCGAGAGCCAGCGATTGCGCACATCTTTTTGCGCAGCAACGGCGCTCAACTTCGACGACTGGCGATACGTGTGCGACGTGACGATGAGCCGCAGCAGCGTCTTCACATCCCAGCCAAGCCCGCCGTTTGCCTTCGGCGTTTGAAATTTCACAGCGAGCCAGTCGAGCAACTCGGGGTGACTCGGGAACTCCCCC
>CAMBOD010000206.1 GCA_945868985.1 Prosthecobacter debontii
AGTTTGGGAGAAGGGGGGCGAAGTCGTGTTCGAGTTTATCGAGGTAATCTACGATGCGCGGGTCGGATGGCGGCGGGGTAAGTTTCGGTGGGTCGGCACGGCGGAGATATTCGTCGAAGGTGCCGGAGCGGCCGGGAGTCTGGGTGGCCTCATACCAATTGAGGTAGTCGGTGATTTGCCCGATGCGCTGAACTACGGTGGTGCGGTATTTTTCTATGGAGGCAATGCGGTCGGCGACTCCCTTGGTTTTTCCAGCGGTGAGTTGGGAGCAAAGCTGTTGGTATTCGGTGAGGATGGGCCGGTAGTTCGGATTTGCCTTAGTGGCGAGGGTGGTAAGTTTCACCTGCAATGTATGGAGGGTGAGTTTTGTCGCAGGGAGTTTGATGTATTTGTCGAAGTCGCCAAATTCGTATTTCTGGCTGCGGCCATTTTTATCGAGGACGATGTCGAGGGTGAGTAGCTTGGCGAGTTCGGCGTCTGTGTCTGCGATGGAGAGTCCCTGCCATGTGTCGTTGCCAGCAAAGCGTGTGAGTTGAAGCGCCCACCATTTGGCGAGGCTTTGAGGGGAGTCATTGAGCGCGGAAAATTGCGAGGCAATGGAGCCAAGCACGTCACCACCGGCATCCGGGTATTGGCGGATGAAGCGGCCGAGGCTTTGTGCGCCCTCTGGTAATGCGAGAAGGGCTTCGACGAGACACATGGCGCACGCGCTATCCACAGTTCCGGCGACGGTGCCGAGGTGAACCGGCTTTTGAGTGAGGACCTTCTCGAAGGGTGGAAGTTTGTCGGTTTTGACGATGCTTTTAAAGATATCGCTGTCTGCCCCGGCATCGCGGCGTCGGAGTATTTGGATGATTCCCTCAACGAGCCACCACGGAGATTCGGTGTAGGGTTGGTTGGGTTTGATAGCCGGGCGATCCCGATAGGCCATGTCGAGCAGAAGGGCGCGGATGATGTGGCGTTGAAGGAAGATTTTCGCGGGGTCGTTACCAATGCGGACGATAATGTCTATTTTCGGCCCCGCGATGGTGTTAACGAGATGGACGTTGACGGAGGGCGCTGGTTTGTCTGGCTCGGCGGGATCGATGGTGATGACAATGGGAAATTTGCCGTGATCCGTTTCGCGTAGAACCCGGAGCACATCAGCTTTGATTTCCTCGGCGGCGCTAACAATCCGGGAGCGGACTTCGCGGTCGTCGCAATACACGATGAACTGCCCGCTGCTGCTGGTGCTGCGATTTCGCAAATCTACCGCAAGCCCCGGCACCGTGAGCAACAGCGCGAAGAGCAAAGCCATGCAACCTCTGACGAGGTGCTGGCTCACGGCTGCGGCTTGGTGGTGAAGGTGATGGTTCCTTCGCCGACAACCACCTCGGCGAGGCGGTTGAGTTGTTTCGCATCCTCTTCAAAGGCTTTGAAGACCGCACCGAGAGCGAGTTCGCCTGCTGCTTTCGCCTTCGGATGCACGCCAAGTCGCCCAAGATGCACGCCGATAGCCTCTGCGGAAAATACGCCGTTTTTAACAACGGGACAATAGGAGATGCTGAAATACATGGGCATATCCCACATGCTATATTGAGCGGTAATGGTGATGATGCCGGGCGCGCAGTGGACGAAGGGGCGATCGAATTTGAAGCCGGGGATTGAGGAGGCGCTGACTTTGATCAAGCGAGTGAGGTCGTAGTTGATCTGGGCGTCGGTGAGTGTGATCTGTCTGGCTGCTCTTATCGCCATGGCGTCCCTCCACTCGTCGTTTGCGTAGCGAATTGGTAGCTCATCTGGCTTGAGCGGCGGGACGAAGTCCGGCGTCTGCCAAAACAAAAAGAGGGCCGCAACCACGGCTGCAAATACGACGATTTGCATGAAAATTTTCGCATCGCGCTTGAACCACCCCCGATGTGGATTCATTAATTTTTTTACACGCTTCTGCGTCTGCTCGGGATTCTCCCACTCCTTCGTTTCCTCTGGCTTCGGGAGCACCGAACGGTCGAGCTTTTCCCCGCAGTTATGGCAATACACGCGTTCCTTCTCGTTCTGGTGGGAACACTTTTCGCAGGTCAGGAAAATCTCTGTTTCCTTCTTTTTGTCCGTGTCTTTGTCTTTTGGCATGGGGAAAATTTCCGCAGTGAGCGGCGTTTAGTCGGTTTTACTGGTGGTCTTCTTTGCTGTGTCGGCGGCCTTTGTCTCGGTCTTTTTGGTCGCCGATGAGTCACCTGCATCCTTCTTCGCGGCGCTCTTGTAGCCCTCGCTGCGGTAGTCGGTGATGTAAAAGCCGCTGCCTTTGAAAATGAGCCCCGCGCCGCCGCCGAGCAGGCGTGTGACTTTGCCTTTGCCCCACTTTTTCATGCGGCAGTGTTCCTTTGGGCAAACTGTGAAAGCATTGTCCTTCATGGATTGTGTGCACTCGAAGTTTTTCCGGCACTTCGCGCATTCATACTCGTAGGTAGGCATGGTGTTTTTTGTGAAAGGCGGTGTTTTTATAGCAGACGACACGCCGCGTGCAACCGCTGCGGCTGCCAAGGGCGAAGGCTAACAGCTTTTATCGGGATTGATGAGCACATCGTGCAGAATAGCGGCGGCCTTTGCGTTGTCGTCGGCGACAAGTGTGGCGATGCTGACTTTGCCGGTGCGGCGGACGATGTGCATGGAGCGCAGGTCGAGTCCAGCTTCCTTCAGACGAAGGGCTATCGTGGCCAGTGCGCCGGGTTTGTCTTCTAGGCGGATGAGCAAAGTATCCTGAGTGACGGCCCTGTATCCCGCATCGCGGAGTGCGCGAAGCGCGTCGTCGTATTTATCCACTGTGAGCGAGATGAGACCATCGGCTCCGTGACTTTCCACGTCGAAATCCTCGATGTTCACGCCGTGTTTCGCCAGCGCCTCGGTGATGAGCGCGAGCTGGCCGGGTTGGTTAGGGGCTAGCACAGTGAGCTGTTTCATAGGGCTTTTTCCTTGGCGATGGCTGCTGCGAAGTCTGTGGCAAATTCCTCGATGATATCCTCGGTCACGTGCGGCAGCGTGATGATATGCCCGATGCCTTTACGCGGTGCGATGACCCATTTCCGCATCAGTTCGGCGGGTGGACGGGGAAAAACCACAGTAATCGAATGAGGATGCCGCCATGCCTCGATGCCGTGTTTTGCCAACGCAGCAATTGCGTAGTCTGAGAGAGAGAGCGTGCGCTGGACGAGTGCGCGGCAACCTTCCTGTCCAAGCGTGCGGAGACGATACCACAGATAGAGCGGTGCGATGGCGCTGCGTGAACCGGCGATGGTTGTATCGAGCGCGCCGATGTATTCGATGCTGCGGGCGATGCGCTCGACGTGCGCTTTTCGCGCCAGCACGACTCCACAGGGCAGGGGTGAACCGAGAAACTTGTGCCCTGAAATGGAAATGCTGTCCGCACCGTCCTCAAAATTCCACGGCGGAGCCCCGTTGACGAAAGGCAGAATCATTCCACTGAGCGCGGCGTCGGCGTGAATGTAGGCGTTCGTGATGGCGAACTCGTCGAGTATGTTGCGGATGATCGCGAGGTTGTCGCACGCACCCTTCATCGTGGTGCCGATGTTTGCAAAAATGATGGGTGGCACGTCGCGATGGATACGCAGCGTTTCGCGCAAATCGTCGTAGTCCATTTCACCGCTAGGCTGCGATTTTAGCATGATGCTGCGCGTGTGCTGGAGTCGCAGCACCTTCGCCACCGAGTAGTGCGTATCTTCACTGAAATAGCAGATGCCATCCGGCAGCAATTCGCGCGCGACGTAGAGCCCATACATATTTCCCTCCGTCCCTCCGGCGGTGACGTAACCCCACCACGCATCGCGCGGCGCACGTGTGAACTGCGCAAAGTCCGCGAGCACCTCGCGTTCAAACTCGTGCGTGTTCAGCGGGATGTTCGAGCCGCCGAATGGATCGCCGACGTTGTTTAGCGCAAATGCAAGAAAGGGCGTAAGGGCGGAGTAGTCGAAATCCTGATTGCACGGATACCCCACAAAATAGCGCCGCAGTCCGGTCAGCCGTTCGAGCAGCGTATCGAGCTTGTGCTGATCTTCGGCAGAGAGCGTTGGGCGCACGGAGTTCACAAGCGGACATTACTCCCCTTCCTCTCCGCCAGCAACCGCCCCCTTACTTCGTCGGCGAGTAATCCGTCGCCTGCATGAAAACCGATTTCACACCGTCCGGCACGGTGAGCGAGCCACCTCCTGCCTTTTCGCTCGCAGCCTTTACCCCGATCCACACCGGGTCGGCGCGGAACGCCTCGAACGACGCTTTAGCCGCTGCGGCGTCTTTGTGCGCAAGGAGATAGACGAGCGTGTTCTCCGCGTCCTTTTGATCCGGCATCGGCTTCCAGTAGAAAAGATTCGTCATACCATGCTTCGCAAAAAGCGCTGTGGTGTGCTCGCGGAAACGAGATAGCAAGCGCGGCAGATTGCCCAGCGTGGTCGTGTAAGTGCGTAACTCGAAAATACGCGGTGCGGCAACGCCCGGTTTGATTTCGGGAGAAAAATCCGTCGCGATCAGAAAAGCGCTTTCCACTTTTGCGACGAGTTTTCCCTCCACCTCGCTGGCCTTGCAGGCGGACTTCCAGTCCGGGTCGGCCATGAATTCCTTCCACGACTTCTCGCGGGCATCGCGGCTCGGGTAGGCGAGCACATAGACGAGTTTCGACTCGGGATTTTCGAGCGGTGTCCAGTATCCGAGATTGGTCATTCCGTGTTTTTCAAAAAGTGAGCAGGTGTGTTCGCGGAAGCGTTTGTGCAGCGCGTCGAGCTTGCCCGGCGCGGCGAAATACGTGCGCATCTCAAAGCAGCGCGTGTCTTTTTCGGCGGCGATAGATGGAAGTGCGGATGCGGCGATGATCATGGCGAGGAAAATGCGGCGATTCATATCAGACTCATCGTTTTTGCAGCGCACAAGTGCAACTCCCATTCAAGCGTGCTATCCGAGCCGCAGCACTTGTAAGTTGCTGAAATCGGGCATCCTCGATGTGTTTGAGCACGATGATTATCCTTGCGCCGTCCATCAGTGCTACAAGCAATGCCTGTAGCATAAAAGGACTAGCGCATTGGAAATAACATCATGCAACTGAGCCGACGAAAGTCGGTGTAAATTTTTTTCTGTAAATTGCTCTGCCTTTGTTGAGCCCGACTCCCCTGCGGGAGCGGCGAAGCGAAGGCGAGCGTAGCGAGCTGAGCGCAGCAGCTCCCGCAGGGAGCTGTCGCGTTCGTAGTCTGGCAGAGGGTGGGC
>CAMBOD010000207.1 GCA_945868985.1 Prosthecobacter debontii
CAGTCGTGGTGCTCAAGCCGTAACGGCGCAGGATGAAGCATTTGACGTTAGTAACGTTCCGCGTTACTAGTCGGACGTGATTCAAAGTTTTGCCGACGCTGAAACCGAAAAACTTTTCCGGGGGATCGCATCCCGTCGGCTTCCGCAAAACTTACAGAATGTCATGCACCGCAAGCTCGTCATGATCCATGCAGCCGCAAAACTCGAAGACTTACGCGTTCCGCCAGGCAACCGCCTCGAAGCTCTCAAGGGCAATCGCAAAGGACAACACAGCATCCGCGTTAACCAACAGTGGCGTGTGTGCTTTCGCTGGACACAAAGCGGGCCTGCCGATGTTGAGATTTTGGATTACCACTGAACGCAATCACTCTAAACGAATATGAAAATAAAACTGCTTCCGCTCGTCAGCCCCGGCGAAATGCTCGTCGAGGAATTTCTCACGCCGCTCGGCCTCACCGAATACCGGCTCGCAAAGGACATCGCCGTCCCGCCGCGCCGCATCAATGAAATCGTGCATGGCAAGCGCGCCATCACCACCGATACGGCATTCCGCCTTTCGCAATACTTCGGCAATAGCCCGCAGTTCTGGCTCAATCTTCAGGCAGACTACGAACTGCGCCGCATGGAACGCGAAGGTGCCCTGCCCAAAATCGAGCGATGCACACTGCTCGCTGCGGCATGAAAACAGGCACCCGCCTTCGGACAGCACAGCCTTGCAAATCCCCTGCATTTCCCAATCCTCGCCGCGCTATGAAAACACTTTCCGCACTCATCCTCGCCACGACCACCGTCATCTCCGCACACGCAGAAACCACTGCCGCAGACGCCTTCGCTTCGATTAAAAAGCTCGCTGGCGAATGGCGCGGGCCTGCCATGCAGAAAGGAATGCCGAAATCACATTCCATCTTCCGCGTCACCGCTGGCGGCAGCGCGGTGGAGGAAACCATTTTCCCCGGCACGAAGATGGAAATGATCTCCATGTATCACATGGACAAGGGCGACCTGCTAATGACGCACTACTGCATGCTCGGCAACCAGCCACGCACAAAACTCAACACCCGCAAGAGCACCGCGACCGAACTCGTGTTCGATTTCGACGGCGGCACAAACCTGAATCCCCGCCGCGACATGCACATGCACAGCCTCACACTTACGCTTTCCGGCTCCAAAAAATCCGGCGCACAGAAACTAACCTGCAGCGGCACGAGCTGGGAGGGCGGAAAACAGAAAATGGCCTGCGGAAATACGCTCACGCGGGTGAGGTAGTTTTGCTGCAAAAGCTATTTCTCGGCTAAAATGCCGAGACCCTTGCTAAGCGTGCGCCCGATTGACGCCGCCCCTGCTCTGCGGCAGGGTGGCGCGGTGAAATCAATCCTCACATTGCTTTTGATCCTCGCCGCCGTGCTGCCATCGAGTGCCGGCGAGCGGGTCGTGCTTTATGTGACGCTGCTGCAAAGCACCGCGACCGAGCTGAGCGACGGCACGAAGTGGCAGATGGACAAGGGCGATTGCTTCCCCGTGGTTTCCTACAAGGAATCGCACACCAAAGTGATCCTCCAGATCGCGAGCGCGACGTTCATGGTCCCGGCGGAAAAAACGCGCGTCGTCTCCGAAAAAGAGCTGCCCGCAGCAATCGGCAATTACCGCGCAAATGTGAACACCTACATCAATGGCGTCGCCGCACGTTGGCGCGCAGCGGCGGAAGCCGGAAAGGCATCGGAATGAAACTCTTCGTCAAAGTCTGGTGCCCGTGGTGCGTCTCGGCGCGTGAGTGGCTCGACAAGCGCGGCTACCAATACGAACTCGTGGACGTGGAGGAAAACGACGCGAATTACGAAGAGATGCGCCGCATTTCCGGCCAGAGCAAAACGCCCACTCTGCTCACGCACGACGGCCTCGTACTGCCGGATTTCGGCCCGGAGGAACTGGCTGCTTTCATCAAGGAAAACAACATCACGCCCTAGGAAATGTTCGACCTTCTGCTCATCGCTGGCGTGTTTGTGCTCAGCCTTTCGCTGCGCACGCTAAACAGCGTCCTCCTTCGCAAACTGGGCACGTTCGGCTTTCTCGCCACGTCATTTCTCATCGGCTGGCGCTTCACGGAATCTTGGCCGATGGGGATTTTGTTCGCGAGCTTTTGGCTCGTGTGGCCGTGGTATGAACTCATCACGCGCGTGCGAAAAATCAAGATGCCCGCGGACAAAACGCTGCGCCACAAGACGCCGCCGCACCGCGAGTTTTTCCCCGCGCTCGCCGACCTCACCGGCGAGATCGAGGGCGAAGGCTACGAGCATCTCGAAGACCTCGGGCGCGATTGGGACGAGTCCCAGCAGTTCTTCCGCATCTTTCACAAAAACGATGAGCGCGCGCAGGCGGTCATCTGCCTCATCGAGCAGGAAAGCTACGCGTTTTACTACATCCGCCTCATCTCCCGCGCGCAGGACGGGACGGTGTGGACGACATGGAACTATCCGTTTTCGCTCAACCTCAAAGTCGCCCCCGAATGGCGCATGAATCGCGAGAGCGGCGACAAAACTTTCATCCAGCTCCTCGACAGCCACCGCGCCTGCCTCGAACGCAACGGAGTCCGCACGGAAAATCTCCTCGAAACAAAACCGCTCGAACTCGCCGACCAGCTTCAGTCCGAGCAGCAGGCGCAAATCGCGCACAATGTCACCGCAGGCATCCTCGCCAAGGGCAAGGACGGCGCGATCCGCTACACGTGGCGCGGGCTGCTTTTTATCTGGCTGCAATTTCTCCGCGACTTCGTGAGACTCCACTAGTCATGCCCACCATTGATCAAGTGATGGCCGAGGAACGCGCATCCGCGTTCACTAAACGCAGCATCAAAAACGCGTCGAAACTCGCTGGCTTGAAAATGGTCGTCTCGATGATGGACCTCACCACGCTCGAGGGAAAAGACACGCCCGGCAAAGTCGCCTACCTCTGCCGCAAAGCCATCCAGCCCGCAGAGCCGCGCCTCGGCGTTCCATCGTGCGCCGCCGTCTGCGTTTATCCGAATCTCGTCCGTGCAGCGCGCGCGTTCGTCGGCGACAGCGACGTGAAAGTCGCAGCGGTCGCCACCGCATTTCCGAGCGGCGCGATGCCACTGCGCGTGAAGCTCACCGATGTCCGCATGGCCGTGGATTTCGGCGCGGATGAAATAGACATGGTCATCGATCGCGGCGCGTTCCTCGCTGGCGAATATGGACGCGTGAGCGACGAAATCGCCGCCGTGAAAGAAGCGTGCGGCCCCGCGCATTTGAAAGTGATTTTGGAAACCGGCGAGCTGCACAGCTACGACAACGTGCGCATCGCCAGCGACCTCGCCATGCACGCAGGCGCGGATTTCATCAAGACGAGCACTGGCAAAGTCGCACCCGCCGCCACGCTGCCCGTCACACTCGTCATGCTCGAAGCCATCCGCGATTTCTTTTTCGCCACAGGCCGCCGCATCGGCATGAAGCCCGCAGGCGGCATCCGCACCGCAAAGGAATCACTCGCCTACCTCGTGATGCTCGCCGAGACGCTCGGCGACGACTGGATGACGCCAGACCTGTTCCGCTTCGGAGCCAGCACGCTCGCCAACGACGTCGTCATGCAAATCGCAAAACTCACCGACGGCAGCTACCAGGGCGCAGACTACTTCTCGCAGCCTTAGTCTGCGACTTAAAGTTTTGGGGCGACTTCGTGCGGAACAGCGCTCGCTGACTTAGCGCCTTTTTTCGTGGCCTCGTATTGCACGCGAAGTTTTTCGGCTTGGGCTTTGGCGGCGACGACTTCCTTTGCCAGCACGGCGGCGGCTTTCTCGGCGGCGGCTTTGTTTTTTACCGCGTCTTTTTGGAGCTGCGGGATACGCGCCTTGAGTTCGACGATTTGTTTTTTTGCCTCCTCAACGGACTTCTTTGCTTCGTCGAGAGCCTTTTGTGTGAGCGAGATTTTGTCGGCGGCGAGCTTCGCGTCGGCCTGAGCTTTCTTCACGGCCTCTAGCAACTCCGGCGCGACGACCACCGACTGGCTGGCCGGCTTACCTTTGGCAGCAGCGAGTGCCCCTTCGGCTTTGGCAACGAGTTGCTTTTGCGCCTGAACAGCACCGTTGGTCTTGATGTAATCCGGCGTGCCTTGGTCAAACTTCGCACGCTCGGCGCGGAGACGCACCATTTCCGCTGAAGCTGCTTCCAACTTTTTCGTCAGTTCGGCGATTTCAGCTCCGGGTTTATCCTCTGGCGGCGCATCCGTCTTTTTTTCTGCGGTGGCTTTTTCCGCTGATACAATCGCAGCCTTCGCCGCCTCGGTAGCCTGCTTCGCCGCAGCGAGCGCCTGCTCTTTGGCCGCGATGGTTTTAGGCGCTTCAGCGATGATCCTTTGAGCGACAACAAGCCCTTGTTTGCTCAGTTCGACCTGACGGAATGCATCCTTCGCAGCAGCCACAGCCTCTTCGTATTTTACCTGCTTGTCGGCGGCGTTTTGCTTCGCGTTAAAAACCGTCTGGTAAATTTGTGCGCGCCTCCACCGCTCCACGCCCGCTTTCGCTGTGATGATGCGGGCGTTTGCTGCATCAAGTTCAGCCCTAGCTTTGGCGAGCGTCTGCTCTGCCTCTGCCTGCACCGGTGTCGGCTTCACTGGCGTTTGTAGTTTCTGAATTTCACCTTCGGCAGTGGCGATGGATTTTGTCGCGGTCTCGATTTGCCTCGGCACATCAGTCTTCAACTTCCTCATCTCCGTCTGTGCCTGCTGGAGCTGTTGAGAAAGAGCTACCACGTTTTTTTGAGCGGCTTTGATTGCACTTTTTGCAGCCTCGGATTCCGCAGGATTTCCATTCACTACCCCGACCTGATTAGCGGAGGCAAGCGCCTGCTCGGCCTTGCTGATTTCCGGTTTGAGCGCCTGAACTGCACCGTCTGCGCGAACGTATTCGGGTGTTCCTTGTGTGAGTTTCGCGCGCTCCTCGCGGCGTCTGACGATCTCGGCGGTCAGCTCATCGAGCTTCTTTTTCGCAGCAGCCCGCGTGGATTCATCCGCAGGCGCGGCCGTGGTCTTCTGCTGCTCAACGCCCGTGGCGCGCGCTTTTGCGACGGCATCCTTCGCCATCGTCAGCTCGCCAGTGAGATCGTTCACCATCTTCTCCATACTGGCCGATGCGACCTTGAGCGCTTCGATTTGTTTTGAGCCCTCGGACTTGCGCGCTTCGGCAGCAGCGATGTCCGCATTGCGTTTCGACTCTGCGGATTCCTTTTCCGCTTT
>CAMBOD010000208.1 GCA_945868985.1 Prosthecobacter debontii
GAAGAGAATGGCGACCACTGAGACGAGCAGGCATTTCCATTTGCACGCGAATTCATGCGAAGCCATCAGCAAATACGGGGTTCATGCGCAATGGCCGGTGATTTATTCCAGGGTGAAATGCGAATCGATGTCAGAATATTTGGACGACGAATCCAGACTGCCTTTAATTACTTCCAATCAAGGCAAAGTCGGCATTGAGCCCGGCTGTGACGTAAGGGTTTATCTGGATGGTATTTCCGTCACAAAGCTTCGGCATCCCGCCCAAAGTGCTGAATTGATGCCACGCCGGAGCCCGCGAATACTGCACAGGATGATTGGGAACCACTTCCTCAAGTGCCCGCTTCGCGTGATCATCACGATTCTTCAATGACAACGCGGCATCCGCCGGTGAGAAACCTTTCCTCACCAAATGCCGGTGCAGTTTCGTATCGAAGATGTCCCATGCCATGTCACGAGGGATACCGACTTCGTCGAGACCGAGATCGGGATTGATGGTGATGGTTGCCCGGCCCACATTGTCCACCGGCTTTGATAGGAGACGCCTCTGGGCGTAACCGAATTTCGGACTGCTCCCGACTATCTTCTCAAAGAAGCCTGACACGCCTCGCGCTCGTGCTTTGTCATTCACTGGCTCCCCAAAGCCATACAACGCCCGCACGGCACTGTAGAGGTTGCCCGTTGCCTCTCCCTCACCTTCTGGGCCCAGCTCGCGCTTGGCCTCATCATAGACTTTGCGATTGGTGAAAAGGTCACGGTAGAGTTCGTTTGCGTCGCCTGGAATGAATGTGGATCCGGCGAGGGAGAATGGGCGGAATACGGCGGGGATGACTGGCACGTGTCGAATCATCAGTTCCCGTGGGTGTAGATCGTTCCGACGCATACCCTCGACGATGTTTAATACTTTGACGGCCTGATCGCGTTTGGAGACTTTGCCAGATTTAATGAGGGCATTGTTCTGCGCCTCCACATCGTCAAGGTTGATACGTGAGAGGTGATAGGCGAGTGCTTCGGGAGGCGTTGTAGGGTTGAGCCAGTCGTCCTCAAGGGTGAATCGTTTGCGGAGTCTGATTAGACTAGTGAGCGTGTAGCGACCCCACCCGAGGACAATATCGAGGAATGTGCGGTCATTTTACAAGAGGACTAGACGTGGGGCCGGTGCCCTTCATCCGCATCACCGCCCGAAGTTTTCGATACCGCCTCGAAGATATTGAACGCGCGCTGGCGAAATAGTGATGAGACCTGCGTGCCATCAGTAATGAAATCCACTAACCACGACCGCCTCGGCCACGGAACCACGAAATTCCAGCCGCCCGATTTGGGCTTCACATTGACTCCCCTGCTCCTCGCCTTCGCCCTCCGCTGGGCGGCGCACCCGTTCGTGCAGGGGTCGATGCCGCTGCGCCCATAAGTCAACCATTTCGCAACGAAAACTAACAATACCACAACATGAAATCGACTAAAAACATCCTGAAGAACAAACCGAAGAAGAAAGCCCTTACCTCTTCCAAGGCGCCGCACACCAAGGTGGCGAAACCTGGCAAGCTTGCGGCCCTCGACAAAAAAAGCACCGCTGCAAAAGCCAATACGGCTGCCGCGGTTAACAGCGGCCAGATCGTGAAGGTGCAATCACGAACACCGTCAGCGTGGGTTCGCTCAGTCCAGCGACTTCTTCGGTGGAGGGATGTGGACTGCGCCCTCGGTCGGGGGCGGTGCGGACGGCGCGGGCGGCATAGTGATATTCAGTGTGTATTCCGGCGGCAGATTGAGGGAAAACGAGGGAGCGCCCGAGATGTCCCATCCGACCGGCACGCCGAGCTGATCTGCAATCTCGCGGGCGGCGAGGTAGGTGGGGATCGAATCCTTGTAAACGTGGAACCAGACGATGGCCTTGGAGTCGGTCTTGAATTTTCTGAGCAAGTTCTGGAAGCCGGAGATGATGCCCTTCGCCTGATCAATCGTTTCGCCGCCAGTGGGCAACGGCGTGATTTTCATCGGGATTCCGTTCCACGTAGGTGAGGGAATGACTTCGACATTCACGTCGCGATTACCGATGCGCGCGCGGGCGAAGTAGTCAGTTAGTTTCTTCGCATCGAAGACGATTTTGCGCTTCCGCCAAGTTTGGCCAGCCCTGTTTTTCTGCATGACGGGTTTGCCGTCCGGCCCATTTACGGCCTCGCGGCTGACGGCCATGGTAGGCTCTATGCGCCGGAGTTCCGCTTCCACGATGTCATAAAATTGGTTGTCGTTGAGGAAATAGATGCGGCTGCCAGCGACGAGGAAGTGCTGGATGTCCGCCTTGTCCGGCATGGGGCGCGGATTCGGCAACTTCACCACCACGGCGGGCGGCGGCGCATAGACTGGCGTGGTGTCGAGACGCGCTTTGAGTTGAGTTACTTCGGAAAGCAATTTTTCGACGGAGCCTTTCTTGCCGTCGCGCTCCTTGCGCATGGCCTCGAGTTGCTTTTGTAGGGTGTCCGTGTCTATGAATTTCACCTGCTGCTTATCCATGGTGCGGCCGAGCGTTTGCAGGGTCTCGGCCGCCTTCTTCATGTTTTTTTCCAGCTTGGAAATTTCCTCATCAACCTTCTTCGGGTCTTGCTTCGGCTTGGCTTGCGCCAATTCCTGCTTGAGCTTCGCGTGTTCCTCGACCGTGACCGACGGAAGCTCGGAAAGCACCTTGTTCACCGAACGCGCCAGGCCGATACCGACCATGACGAGCACGATGATGAGCACGCCGACGACGTTGGTCATCGTGTCCATGAGGGCTACGAACGGGAGTTCTTCTTCTTGATGTCCGCGGCGTCGTGGCATGGTGATTAACGTTTTGCTGGAGGCGCAAGCTTGCCGAGAAATTCACTGAACATCTTCAGATCGATCTCACCGCGTCCGGGGATGGGCAGCCGACCGATCTGCTCGACCTTGTAGCCATAGGTCGCCTGCGCCCAGCCGGCACCGAGGTTGAATGCGCCCGTCCCGTCGGCGCGGATGAGAAAGATGATCTTGCTCTGCGGAACAGCGACGACGGCTTTGAGGAAGGCATTGAAGGCCACGTCCGCAGCGATGACCTCGGGGGAGGCGGCGACGACGCTCTTCGTTTTTTCGTCCCAGTAAAAGGTGAGCTTTCCGCCGTCCGCTTCGACAAAAAAAACCTTCGTGCCTTTGGCGAGCCCCGACCCGCCGGGCTGCACCACCACGGGCGCACCTTTGCTGGGAGGCGGCTGCCGCTTTTTGATCTCCTCCTGCAAGGACGCAATCTGTTTTTTGAGCGGCTCGTCTTGTGTTTTCAGACCATTGATTTCGAGGAGGAGGTTATCCATCTCCTTCATCAAGTTCTGGCTGACCGTTTTCTTTTTCTCCCGGTCGGCTGTGGAAGTATCGAGGAGGAGGCGCAGCTTGGCGACCTGCTCGTCCTTCTGCTTCGTCTCAGTCTGCAGCTTTTCTAGCCTCTCGACCTTGTCCTTAAGCAACTCGTTGATGCGAACGTTTTCCTTTTTCTCCTTGAGCATCATTTGATGCTCCTGGGCGCGCTGTAGTGCCTCGGGAGTGCGTCCGTTGATCCTCTGCGTTTGCGCCAGACAGAGCACCACGATGATCAACACGAGCACGCCGATCAGCGAGCACAGGATGTCCAGAAACGGGATCAGTAGGATCTCGTCGCTGCGGTGGCTACGGCGTTTGACCATTTGATGAAAAATCAGCGCGAAGAAATATGGCCTATTCTTTACTGAACCAGCCCTTCTTCTTCACCTGTTGAATGACGACCTGCTTCTCGCCGAGTTTCGCGAGGACGCTGTTGATCCCTTCGATGCCGGAACCGAGTGCGCCGAGATATTGATTCGTCAATTTGATGGACTCGTTGAGCGTCTGCTCCACCGCGGTTCGCATGGCTTGCATATTCGTGACGAAATGGGTGATCGCGGTTTGCTGGTGAATCTCGATGCGGCGATCGAGGTTGTCCGTGTATGCGAGCAGTCGCCCGGAGAGGTCGTTCAGATTGCCGAGGAACTGCTGTTGCGCGCCGGTGATCGCTTGCACCACGGAATCGCCGATTGCGCCCATGTCACCGCCCCCCGCGCCAGCACCGTCGTTGAGCCGCGGCAGGAGCACTTCGTTGCAAAAGGCATCTATGTCATTGAGCGCCTCGTCCTCGTGCTTCATCAGCGAGTTCAGTGGAAAGTTGAGGACCACGGCGAAGACCAGACCGAGCAGTGTGGCGTCGAAGGCTGTGCCGAGGCCGCTGGTCACATTATTGATCGATCCCATGATTGCGCCGACATCTTCAACTTTACCAAAGCTCATGCCCGAGATGGCGTGCGAAAGGCCGACGACGGTGCCGATGAACCCGAGAAGCGGGATGGCCCAAAGAAACGCGCGGAGCAGGATGTAGCTGCCCATGATGCGCGAGCCGTCAATCGCTGACTGGCTGACCATCATCGCGCTCACGTGGCCCACGTTTTGCCGCACCTCAAAAAACTCCAGCGCCTTGCGGATGCGGTTCACCATAAGGCTGTCGCGCAGATTGAAAGGCAGGCGATAGATGTGGTCTATGAAGACGCCGATATTCTGCGCGCTGATCTCCTTGCCGAGTTGCATAGGCAGCACATCGAGAAGCATCGCGGCTTTCTGATGTTTCAGCTTTTTCAGCTTCAGGTAGCAGATGGTCATCGCCCAGAAAAAGAACAGTGTGTTTGCGAAGCTAACGATGAAGTGCTTATAAAACAGGTTCGCGAGCAACTGCATGGCGCTGAAGTTCGCCATGGATGTCCCCTGCGGTGCCTGAAACGGATAGACGATGGCGAACCATAGGATCGTGAGGCCGATGCCGATGCCAAAGCTCAGCCTCCCGCTGGGATTGGTCGGATCCTCTTCCTTCCAGGCCTTGCGCTCCTGAGGCTGCCCGCTGGGATGCCTGCGTCCGCCTCCTGGCGAAGCGATTCGCGGAAGGTTCGTTTCCGGTGGTGCAATATCGGCAGCTTCAGCGGGAACCTGGAGCTTGGTATTGCATCCGGGGCAACTGACGACTTCTCCGGCCATATCTGGCTCGGCCATCAGGTGCATCTGGCAGTTGGGGCAATTAAATCTCATTTACTTTCCGCTTGGTGAATTTTCAAAGTCGGTATCACGGCTCCGCCTATAGGTAAATGTCATTAATGCCCTCGGAAATGTGGACGAGCGACGAGTATCGAGCATCCAGCATCTGCCGATATGGCATCCAGACTGTGAAAATCGTATTAGCGGTCAT
>CAMBOD010000209.1 GCA_945868985.1 Prosthecobacter debontii
TAGGAATGCGCCGATGCACGCGATGAATTTCACATCCCCAAAACCCATGGCATCGCGCTTGAAGGAAATCTTTTTGACGGTGCCAGAGAACGATTTCACCACATTGAGATCGTGCTCCTTTCCGTCGAGATGCAGTCGCTCATATTGAAAGCGCACCTCCGCTCCCTCGCGGACGGATCCATCAAATTCAAAGCGTCCACAATTCATCACAAGGAAGTCTTTCTCGTTCGCGAAAAGCTCATCCCACCAGTGTTCCTCAGTTCCCGCTACGAGCTTTGCGCGCTCGCCCTCGAGAGTCCATGTGAACGGTTCATCCTTTGGAAATTCCAGTGTCTTTTTTCCAAACGCCATTTTCCCCAGCACCGAGACGAGCCAGAGAAGCGCGAAACCCAGGACCGCACCCAGCAACGCCCATGCGCCTCCTTTTAGATGAGATGAAATGTCGCCGAAGTTTTCGCCATGTAGCATCGGGAAACACAGACTGAGAACGATGCCAGTAACGGCACCACCCCACGTGATTTCATCCGGGATCATCAAGTGCTCGAAATCAATAAATGTCGCCACGACAAGCAATGATACGAACACCACCAGCGGAAAAAATTTCGCCCACTCACCCGGAAATTCACCCGCGTAAGCGACGCGCCACCACACACCGAGAAAGAGCAAGCCGGTGAGTATTTCCACGAGCACGTAGCGAAAAGCGATGCCGCCGCCGCAATTCGCGCACTTCCCGCGCTGGGCCAGCCAAGTGATGATCGGGAGATTCGACCACCACGGGATTTGATATTTGCAACTCGGGCAAAACGACCGTTTCGGCTCGTTCACTGAAAGCCCGAGCGGCATCCGATAGATGCAGACGTTCAGGAATGAGCCGACGGCTGCGCCGAGGACAAAAGCAAATGTCGCGAAGAGTGCGTGGTAAATGGGCTGAGAAAACACAGCGCGAGCAAAAGCAGCGAGCACGCCAACGTCAACGTCTCTGCACTAGAACTTCCTGC
Organism: Prosthecobacter debontii; assembly: GCA_945868985.1. Taxonomy (GTDB): domain Bacteria; phylum Verrucomicrobiota; class Verrucomicrobiia; order Chthoniobacterales; family Chthoniobacteraceae; genus SXWH01. Next base: position 999 of record CAMBOD010000209.1, read on the forward strand.
AAGAGGAAGTAGCGTATTATTACCTATATATGAAAGCGTGCCTTTTGCTGAGAATTCAGCATCATCCTCGCGTTGCCCGCACGATTTTGACGACCCGATCACGGTGGGGACCGTGATCGGAATGTGTCGAATGCAGTGACGCGCGGCTGAAAGGCCATGCGTTACGAAGGGAGCGGGGGCTTTGTAAGAAGTGTGTCAGGGGGGAGCCTATCGGCTCTTTTCACACTTTGGGGACGAAGCTCCCGCTCCGCTTTGACCCTCCGGCTGACAGCTTTCGATCAGTTTCGACTGCTCCCTCAAAATGATTGGCCATTGCTCTCCAACCAAAGCACACGACGCTCAAAGTCGAAAGTAACGCGCCATTTTTTGAGCAGGTCGCTGCCAATGCGTGCCTGCCACGCTCCACCACTTGTATCCACGGCGACATCGCGCACGGGGGTGTCGCCGATGAATGCTAGAGGGACGCGGAAGGAGCGCCCGCTATTGATGCCACCGAGGCCGACTGCGCGATAGGTGCCGCCTCGGTTTGCGAGGTTTTCGAAGCCCCATGCCCGGAGGAGTTTTTCGTTGAGGAAAATCTGATCTTTCGCGCCGGTGTCCACCAGCGCTGAGATGGTGTGTTTTCCGATGCGGAGCGGGACGTAGAATAAATTATCGCGCACGGTGAGCGGGATGCGGTGTGCATTGCTTGCGGGTGTGTAGGATGTCCCCGGCGAGAAGACGAAGCGGGATGCAGCGTAGTCGAATGTGACGTAGCGAAAGCTGGCGATGACGGGGCTGCCGAGCAAGTTCACTTCGTATTGACCGACGGGAAAGCCAGCCCAGCGCAGTTCCGTCTTTTCGCGGCGCAACACAGCGACGAAACCGCTCAGCTTCATAGGACCAAGACTTGCGCGCTCAAAGCGCGCGAGCCACGCCTTTTCTTCGCCGCCAATTCCTGTCACGATGATGGGGATTTCGTCGGAGGCATAAACCATCGCTTTCGCATCGAGCACACGCTTTGACTCCACCACACAAAGCTGGGCTCCCGTATCGACAATCATGCTGAACGGAGAACCCTCGTTGAGACGCACACGCAGCGCAGGAAGCCCGCCGTAGCTTTTCATCATTGGAATCGAGACCGGATCGGGAGCGAATTCGGCGGAGAAAACCCGCATTTCATAACGGCCAGAGGCATCGAGTATATGCAGCCCAATCTTCCCAACCGAGACGCTGCGTGCCTTTAAGCGCTTCTCGACGGCAGACGAGACGGCTGCGGAGCGAACGGTGCAGCCAGTGAAAACGAGCATCGCTGCCACGAGGACGCTGGCAATTTTGAAAGTAGCATCATGTGCGATGCGCATGGCTGCTGAACGTGGAGCAGAGGGCGCGTTGCAAGCGAGACTTTGTTGCGCAAAACGAGCGTCGTGCTCGCCAAATCCGCGCTACTTTGCTCAGATCGTCGCGATGAAGCGTCTCCTCACATTCCTGCTCCCAATTTTCCTCATCTTCAGCGCTGCTGCAGAAGAATGGCGATCCGATGCACACCTTTGCGCCATCACGCTGCCCAATAACGAACCATGGCAATTCGGCAATGCCACCCGACTACCCTCAGGCGAGATGATTTTTAGCGCAGCAAACATGGAGGATAAACAATCGGTTTCGGTGATCGTCATACCTGACTTCCCAACGAATAATGTCCTCGGTCAGGCCGCCATCTCCCGTTTTTCCGAAATGCTCACTGCGATGGGTTTTCAGACAAAAAAGAAAACGCAGATAGAGTGGCTGGGTCGCCCCTTTGTAGAAATCATCGGAGAGCGGCCGAATGATGCGAGCGGCCAGCAAGTGCTGGTAACAAGGGCTGCGATTGTTGAAAAGAAAGCTTACCTCGTGACAACCTTCGCTCGAGGCGATGAAAGCCGTCTGGAGGACGAACGCTTCATGAGAGTGCTTAAGACTTTCCGCTTTCTGGAACCCAATCAGAAACAGTTGACCGGCCCTTCTCCGTTCATGCGCTATTATCGGGCGGGCTATGTCGTGTGTTTGATCGTGATGCTCGTGTTGATGTTTGCGTTTTTCATCATGTATATCCGCACGCGACGACGACACTGATAGTTGTTCAGCGTTGGTGCTTGTCCGGCGAGGCGATGTTCTGCTTCGCTCCGCCCATGCTTAAAGCAACCACCCTATTCCTGCTCTCACTCCTCCTCCCTCTTCGCGCTGCGGAGTGGCGCGATGATATTTATGCCTGCTCTGTGAATTTACCAGACAGCACCGGATGGGTGCGGATCAAAATGGCCGATGTGCCGGGCACGACACTGCTCATCGCCATGCAGAATGCGACACGACATGTGGCATTTGGTGTCAACGTCCTCGATAATCCTCCAAGCTCGAACTTGAGCGATGCCGCCACCGTGAAAGCGGTTGAGCAATTGATGCGCGGCCTCACCTATCAATTCCTCGGTCACTCAACAGTGCAAATCGGTGCAACGAGCTGGCTGCAATACCCCGTCACTTCCACGTTCGGCAACTTGAACGCAAAGGGCATCATTCGATTCACCTCAGCCAATGGGCGCATCTACGCAGTTTCAATGCTTGCGGGCGCAGGCAAGGAGGCAAGTCTCGACACAGAGATGCAACAAGCCGCCGCGAGTTTCAAAATCTTCCAGACAGCACCGGTTGCAACAACCAAACCTGTCCCTGATGTTGCCGTGGCGAAGAACGACAAGCCTGCTGTAGCAAAGGCAGCACCAGCGCCGCAACCGGGCGCTGAAGCAGGCCAGACTCCTACTGAGGAAACAGAACAGCTCGATTACAAGCGCGCAGGCATGTTCGCCGCAGGCGGTATTTTTGTGCTCCTCATTTTTTTCCGAATCATCGGAAGCGGATCTAAACCCAAGTCAAAACCAGAACCAAAACCTGTGCCAGTGCCAAAGGTCGTGGAAAAGAATGATCCCAAACCGAAGGGGAAATAGCGGCTACGGGTTGAACTGAATCCAGTCGAGATTCATCAGCCCTTTCTGACCGGGATTCACAAAGACGGCGAACACCACGCCTCGCGCTGCGGGAGCCTTGAGCGGCGCAGTCATCTCCTTCCAATTTCCCCAGCCGCCAGTCGGTGCGAGTTCCAGCGTTGCCAGCAATTCACCATCGGGTTTGTCTGCGTGGATTTCGATTTTTCCTCCCGCTCCGCCGCTCGCTGCGCGGAAAGTCACACTCGCGCTGTCGGCGAGGCTGAATGGACCGAATTGGATCGTGTGTCCGTGATCAATGGAGCTGACGGCCCCGCCGCTCACTTTTGGACCGGCAAGCACGCCGCTCTCCGCTTCAATGCGGCGCTGCTGAAGTGCAACGGTCGCCTTTCCGCTCAATTCGCCAGCGGGTGCGTGACCGAGGTCGGTGTAAGTTGCCTCTAGCGCATAGCGCCCCGGTTTGTCGCTCTTCGGTGCGACGACTTCCCCCTCGATGCCACGCAGCAGCGTCGGCCCGCCCTTTCCTTTTTCGAGACTGAGCATCCAGCGGAGCATGATGACCACCTCATCATCCGTATGCTGCGGATGTGGCAGCATGGGAATCTGCCCCCATACTCCGCTGCCACCCTCCCTGATTTTCTTCGTCAGCAAATCCATCGCTCCCGGCTGCCCGCGATATTTCGCGGCGATATCCACGAGCGAAGGCCCCACGACCGTCTGCTCGGCTGCGTGGCAATTGAAACAATCGCTCTGTTTCATCCGCGTCATTCCAGGATCGAGCGCCTCCTCTTTTCCATCGCTGCGCAGAAAAGCCGCGCTCACCAACGTGCGCGCTCCGAACTCCGCAGGCTTCGCCGAAGACTCGCCATCCTCGTTGTCGCTCACGGCCACGCGATATTTCACCGGCTGTCCCGGTGTGAAAAAATCCCCGGCCAGCGGCTGAGCAAATTTCACCTTCGGCTCGGCATTGCCCACGATGTAGCGGGCGCTGGCCGTCGCACTCGCTCCCTGTGCGTCCGTCACGCGCACTTCCACGATGAAATTCCCGCGTTCTTGAATCTTCACGTTGACCTTCGGAGTGTTGCCGATCGGCTTGTCGCCGGGCTTCAGCGTCCACTGGAAAGTCAGCGCATCTCCATCGCGGTCACTCGATGCCTCGGCGGAAAAAGTTCCACTCAAGGATGCGTCATCCTGCTTCACGTCCGTCGCTGCAAGACGCGCGACAGGCGGGAGATTT
>CAMBOD010000210.1 GCA_945868985.1 Prosthecobacter debontii
CCCTGCTCATCCACCGCCTTGTGCATCGCGGAGCGGACGGCTTCGGGCAGCGGCTCGGTCACGTCGCCGATGCCACAGCGGATGAGACGCTTTGCGGCGTCGGCGTTCGCGTCGGTGAATGCTTTCACGCGGCGACCGATTTCGGGAAAAAGGTAACCGGCTTTGAGCTTGAGATAGTTGTCGTTGAGATAGGCCATTGCGTGGGATGTGAAATGAAAGTCGCGTGCAGTTGCAAGCGGGCGGGCGGTGTAATCGCGACCAAAGTGGCGGTCAACCCCCGACGGCTTGCACATCGCCGGAAAGTGGCGGAGTGCCGTGCCTGTCCGCCGCTATTTCACACGACGAAACGCAAATAATCTGTCCGTCCCTTGTTCCACTTTTTCCTACAGCACCGACGCCCGTCGCCAAAGCAAGCCCCCTAGCCCCCACCGCTACTCACTCACCACTGAATCACCGGACTGGTTCATTCGTGATGACACCGGGGCAAGCCCGGATGCCATCAGAAAGTTTAGCCGTTGCGGTTATTTGAAAAATTAGGTCCATCGTGTGATGCGGTTTCCTTCCCCGTCACGGAACGCGCCCACGATAATCTGGATAAAATCAACTAAGATTGTGATGCCACTCAGCAAAATGCCGACGCCAGAAAAAAGCCACCTACAACGCCCGCCAAGCTCTCTGATATGTGGGTTCGCAAGCCCGACAAGCAGGAGAATGAGAGCGACGATATAGACAAAGCCTCCTGCAATGCGTCCGACGTAGAAACGATGAACTCCGAGGGAACCGAAGAAAAAGCAGAGGAGGAATGCTGGCAGAATGCGCTTGTCTGACTCGCGACCTGCCGCTATATGTGGATTGTAGCTCTGAGTCTGGAGAAGGTCGGAAATGGTCGAAAGAGGAATCCACTCGTCCATGCCCTCCTGCCAGAATAGAGTGTCGCCGTTGATTCCTCGGCGTGTCCGCCATCGTTCCTGGAGTTCCTTGAGATTGAACGGGCCTTCTTGTTGGCCTTTGACGTGGAGGATATAGTCTTCGTTCATCGGAATGCGCGAGCAACGCCTAACATCCTTCTATGCCGCAGAGGGACGAGGTTTGTTGGTTGATGATGGTTGGCATAATGGAGGTGGCGTTTGCGGAGACCGAGGGAAATGGAGCGGGAGTTTTCTGTCGAGCGGAAAGCTTTTGCTTTTTCATCTTGGTGTATTGGGGAGGCGGCAGCATATCGCGCTGATATGCCACTTTCACGCGCTGTCGGCGAAGGGGCGTTTTGGGTGGGGGTGGTTTTTTTGTGTGGGGGTGAAAATAACGGCTTGAATTGTGGGAGGAGTGGGTTCCGTTGGGGAACTCTCAGATGCGATGAATGCTCATCTTCCAGCTTTTGAAATAGTGGGGTTGCCTCGGACGCTATTTTTGGCCCGCAGATTGCGCAGATTGCGCAGATTCAGTGGGGGATATCTTTCTGGCAGGCGGGGCGGAATCGTGATGAAGCAAAAGTCCACCCCGTTTGCAAAAATCTGCGCAATCTGCGTAATCTGCGGGCAACAAAAGCGGCGTGTGGAATCAGTGGGCCAAGGCGCGGTCCCGGCGGTGGGGCTTTGCGTCTTTTGCGCCTTCGTGCCTTTGCGCGAGGCCCACCCCGTCAATCTTCTAAATCCTTATAATCCTGTCCAAAAAGAGAGACAGGAGTATCGGGATTTTATGGATGAACGGGATTGTGCGCGGTCGCATCCTATTCGAGTGGTGCGGCGGCTGGGACAAACCATGAATGGCATGGAGAGCGGAGTCTGGCCTGGCGGATAAAATCCAAGCCATCAAGAAAGCCGTGAAGGGCCAGCATTGTGGACACGACCGTGCCGCCGGATGACAAGTTCCCCGGAAAAATCGTGGACGAGGGCTTTTTCGATGAGCAATGGAAGTTCACGAAAGACAGGCCGAAGTAAGACTTTCCAGCAGAGGAAATGACCGCTACATTTCGACCATGACTGCCACGGAAAAATCCACCCTGCTCCAGCTTCCGGCGCACGAACGCGCGGAGATAGCCGAGTTGTTGCTGCATTCATTCGACAAACCCGATCAGCCAGCAATTGACGCAGCATGGGCGCGTGAATCTGAGGATCGCATTGCGGCGTTCGAGCGCGGCGAAATCACCGCCACGGATGGCGCGGCGGCGATGGCGGAACTGAGGCGCAAGCTCACGAAGTGACGCACCGCTTTCTCTCCCCGGCGCTTCGCGAACTCGCTGAAGCCGCAGAATACTACGAGTCGCGGCAGCCCGGCCTCGGTGCGGATTTTCTCCATGAAGTCGAGACGGCAATCATGCGCATCCAGCTTCACCCCAAGGCGTGGATGCTAATGTCGTCAAATACACGCCGTTGCCGCACGCACCGCTTTCCGCATGGAGTCATCTATCAGGTTCGTGACGATGAATTGCTCATTGTCTCCGTGATGGATCTCCGTCGGCATCCTGACAGTTGGCGGAACAATCTCTAATCCCGCCGCAACATCCCGGTTCTCCATCTAACGATCCACATGAAACTCACCATCGCCGCCCTCATCCTCGCTCTCTCGACTTCCGCTTTTGCGCACGATGCGAGTGCGGAGATGGCGAAGGCGGCGGATGCTTTTCTCGCTGCGTTGTCGCCGACGCAAAAGGCGCAGGCGACGTTTCCTTTCAAGGCGGAGGGGAAGGATGAGCGGACGAACTGGCACTTCATCCCGCGCGAGAGAAAGGGACTGGCGATTAAGGAGATGACGGAGCCGCAGCGGGTGCTGGCGCGGGCGTTGTTGCACACGGGGCTGAGTGAGGACGGATATAAGAAGGCGGAGGCGATTCAGGGGCTGGAGGCGTTGCTGCGCGAGATGGAGAAGGATACGACGGGCAAGCGCGATCCGGAGAAGTATTTTGTGACCATCTTCGGCACGCCCGGCGGGAAGGAGCCGTGGGGGTGGCGATGGGAGGGGCATCACCAGTCGTTCAACTACACGTGCGCGGGCGATGTGGCTCCCTCGATGACGCCGTCGTTTTTCGGGACGAATCCGGGCGAGGTGAAGGACGGGCCGCAGAAGGGTCTGCGCGTGCTGGGGCAGGAGGAGGAGTTGGGTCGCACGCTGGTGAAGTCGCTGAACGATGAGCAGCGGAAGGCGGCGGTGATTTTGGCGGAGGCTCCGAAGGATGTGTTCAATGTGCCGGGGCGCAATGACACGAAGGCGGAGGGGGTGTCCTACGCGGCGCTGAACGCGGAGCAGCAAAAGCAGCTCGTTACTTTGGTGAAGGAATATCTTTTCCGCGCGCGCCCGGATGTGGCGGCGGAGGATTGGGCGAAGGTGGAGAAGCGCGGGCTGGAGAAGTTGTTCTTTGCGTGGGCGGGGGGATTCGAGCGCGGCGAGCCGCATTACTACCGGGTGCAGGCGGGGAGCTTTGTGCTGGAATACGACAACACGCAGAACGGGGCGAATCATGTCCACAGCTTGTGGCGCGATTTTGATCATGACTTCGGACTCGATGTGCTCGCGGAGCACTACAAGGCCGGGCACGGGAAGTAGGGGTGCTTACTCCTTGACGCTCACTTCGTCGGGCTTGCCGGAGCGGAGGGACTTCGAGGCGCTGGCGAAGATTTTGTTCAGCGAATCCTTGTTCGCCAGACGATACTCGACGGTGCGTGCGTGCGTGGTGGTCGGGTAGCTTTTCACGACTTTCCTCCAAGCGTCGCTGCCGCTGCGCTCGGCGGCTTCGGTGACGAGGCTCTGCACTTTCCCGAAGGTCGCCGCGCCCACGCCGGCAGGGCCGCTCTGCATGGCTGGCTCGATGTAGTAAAAGCGGACGTTGAGCTGGCCGGTCGTGTCCACGTTCACTTCGGTGACGCGCGCGGTGCCGTCCACGACATACTCGTGGCTGCTCACGCTGACCATGGCTCCTACGACGATTTCATAAGTGCCGCCGGGCAGATTCGCGCGCCAGATCGGGCGCGTGGTGTTTGGCTGCTGCTGTTGTTGCTGCTGACCCGGAGGTTGGGTCGGCGCCGCTGCGGGCGTGGGAGCTTGTGCGAGGACGGTGCTGGTGAGGGCGAGAAGGGTGAGGAGTGTGCGCATATGGGTTTTGTTGTTGGGCAATGGGTAGTCCGTATTCGGCGATTGGCAAAGGATGAAGTCGGCACGATTGCGAACGATGAGGGACAAAAGTTTTGTCATGCTGCCAGACTACACTGTAATCGTCGCCGAGTATTCATGAACACCGTCAAACTCCGACCCAACGTCGCGGGAATCCTTCGCAACAGCGAGGGGGAAATCCTGATTTGCGAACGCATCCACGTCCGCAATGCGTGGCAGTTTCCGCAGGGCGGGGTGGATGACGGCGAGACGCATGATCAGGCGCTGGTGCGTGAGCTTTGGGAGGAAATCGGACTCGACCCGCAGGATTTCCGTATTCTCGAAAAGCGACACGGCTACCGCTATCTCTTCCCCGGCGGGAAAAAGAAAGGGCACCACGGAAAGGATCAGACTTACTATCTGTGCGACTTTCTCGCCGAGAACTCGAAGATCAATGTAAACACCGAGCACCCCGAGTTCCGTGGATGGAAATGGATTTTCCCAAACGAATTCCGCCGCCAGTGGCTGCCGTCGATGAAGCTCGATGTTTACACACAGGTCTTCCGCGATTTCTTCGGTGTGGAAATTTAAGCGCGGCGGAGAACAGATTTGACCGAGCCGCCCTCGGCGGCATAGATGACACGATGCTCAGCCTCGTATCGTTTCTTTTCGTAGTATCCGCACTCATCGCCAGCTTGTGGGTTGCCGTGCGCGGCGAGGGTGGCAACGCAAGCTGAGAATATAATGTCGGACCCCGAAGACAGGCAATGGTTCCATGCCTCTGTGAACGATTTGAGCAACTTGCTGCAGGTCATCACGGAGTCCACTCAGGCGCTCCAGCCCGTCTGCGAACAACATCCTGATGGGAAAAAATATTACGCGTTTCTCCGCAACGGCCTCGAACGAGCAAGGTATGTAACTGCGAACATCGTATCGCGTCTCGGCGGAGTCGCAGATACCAACGCGGTCACTGCAGCACACACCTCACCGGTTGCAGCCCCTTCTGAAATTGTCATAGCAAATCCAGAGGGAAAACGGGAGTTGGTTCTGATCATTGATGATGAGGAAATAGTCTGCACGCTTGCT
>CAMBOD010000211.1 GCA_945868985.1 Prosthecobacter debontii
GGAAGGCGTGGTGAAAACCAAAATTCCGCCCGGACTCAATCCGCGCCTGCTCGTTCGCGAAGCAGGCGGCGAGCCTCTCATTTTCAAGCCAGAGCCTCTGCTCGACCCATCGCAGACTGTCGCAATATTCCGCCTCAAACACCTCCGCCCGCTGACCGACTACCAGTGCACTTTGGAAGTCAAAAGTGCCCCCGCCTCCTTCCCGCCCGCGATGGTGCGCACGTTTCCGCCGGAGGGACAACCCGCGAACTTCGCGTTCGCATTTGGCTCCTGTGCGCGAACGGGATCGCAGCATGAAGTTTTCAACACCATCGCCCGAAAGCGTCCCGTGGTGCTGATTCATCTCGGTGATTTTCATTACTGCAATATCTCGCGCAACAACCCGCGATCATTCCGCGCAGCGTGGGATACGACGCTCTCCTCGACAACGCAGGGCCCGCTCTACCGCAACGTCCCGCTCGCATACATCTACGACGATCACGACTTCGGGCCGAACGACGCCGACAAGCGCTCCCCGGCTCGCCCCGCCTCGCGCACTATTTATCGCGAATACTCACCCCACTACCCGCTGCCGGCCGGCGATGGCGACGCGGCGATTTATCAGGCATTCACCGTGGCGCGTGTGCGATTCATCCTCACAGATCTGCGCAGCGAGCGCGACGCGGAGAAAACACCCGACAGCCCCGCCAAGAGCATGATGGGCGCGGCGCAAAAGGAGTGGTTCAAGCGCGAACTGCTCGAAGCATCGCGCACGCATGGACTCGTCGTATGGGGCAGCAGCGTCCCATGGATCGGAGCCAAGGGCAGCGATTCGTGGCAAAACTACGCGGACGAACGCCGCGAGCTGTGCAATTTCATCGCCGAGCATCGCATCAAAAACCTCTGCATCCTCTGCGGCGACGCCCACATGCTCGCCGCCGACAACGGCAAAAACAGCGACTACAGTGACTCCAAAAAACTGCGAATCCCCGTGCTCCATGGCTCGGCATTTGATCAAGGCGGCAGTTTGAAAGGCGGCCCCTACTCCGAGGGAACTTATCTTCCAAAAGGCAAAGATGGCCTCTTCGGCTGGGTCGAAGTGGAGGACGACGGACAGCGCGTCGCCGTGCGTTTCACAGGCAGGAATCATCTCGATGAGGTAAAGGTGAATCTAAATTTTGAAGTAACATGATGCACAAAGTTCCTTACCCCTCATTCCCGATTCCTCCTTGCGCTCAGCGCAGTCTCGGTTTTCTGTCACTCAACATGCTCCGCACACTCGCGTTTTCATTTTTCGCGCTATGCCTTGCCGCAAGCGCCGCCGAAACTCCCGCAGCCACAGCGACTGCCGCTCCCGCCGCACCGCGAATCACATTCAGCCAGTGCAACGTTGATGGTCCTTATATCGCATTCACTTTCGACGACGGCCCGCATGGAGTGGAAACGCCGCGTGTCTTGAAAATGCTCCGCGATCGTGGAATCCACGCCACGTTTTTCTGCTGCGGCAATTGCGTCGCGCAATATCCCGAGATCGCGAAACAAATCGTGAGCGAAGGTCACGAAATCGCCAACCACTCGTGGAGCCACCCGCTGCTCACCAAGCTCAGCACCGAGTCCGTGCGCGACCAGCTCGACCGCACGCACAACGTCATCAAGCAAACAACCGGCGTCACCCCCACGCTCATGCGTCCGCCGTATGGTGCATTCACCGTGCAACAGCGCGCCTGGGCGCACGCGACGTGGGGCTACAAGTGCATCCTGTGGGACGTGGACAGCCTCGACTGGCAGCACCGCAATCCCGCGAAAACCGAGTCCATCATTCTTTCGCAAACGAACCGCGGCTCCATCATTCTCTGCCACGACATTCACAAAGCGACGATTGACGCCATGCCCGCGACTCTGGATGCGCTGATCGCGAAAGGCTTCAAGTTCGTCACCGTCTCCGAGCTGCTCAAAATGCACGTCGAAAAACCTGCTGCGCCGAAAGTCAAACCCACGAAAAGTCTGACCAGCGCGGACGGCGTCAGCGCCGTCACAAGTCTCGAAGATTTAAAAAAACAGGCAGCGCCAGCCCCCGGCAAGCCGTAGCCGCGCCGTTCACAAGCGGACGATTTTTTCAAGGCTCGCACTCCCGCTACCGCGCTGGTTGAATATCTTCACCAGTGACGCCCGAGGAAACCAAAGCAGCAATTCTGACCGAGGCAGAAGCTCTCGGCTTCGATCTCTGCCGCATCGCTCCAGCCTCCGCACCACCACACGCAAAGGAATTTCGCGCGTGGCTTGCCGCCGGAAAGAACGGCGAAATGGAATGGCTCGCTCGCAATGCAGACCGCCGCACCGATCCGCAACTCGTGCTTCCCGGCGCACGCAGCGCGATTGTGCTGGCGATGAACTACCACGCAACTTCCAGTGCCCGAAGTCCACAGAAAGGGCGGATCGCCAGCTACGCGCTCGGCGACGACTACCACGAAATCATTGAGCCCAAGCTCTGGCAACTCGACGCCTTCCTGCAAAAACTCGGCGGCTCCCAGCGCCAATACGTGGACACCGGCCCCGTGCTGGAACGCGACTTCGCCGCACTCGCCGGTCTCGGCTGGCACGGCAAAAGCACGATGCTCATCCATCCGAAACTCGGCACATTCTTCTTCCTCGCCGCGATTTTCACCACGCTCGATCTCCCGCCGGATGAGCCGATGCGCGACCATTGTGGAAAATGCACACGCTGCATCGTTGCGTGCCCCACTGGTGCCATCACCGCGCCGCAGCAGCTCGATGCGCGGCTGTGCATCAGCTACCTCACCATCGAAAACAAAGGCTCCATCCCCGAGTCGCTCCGCCCCCTGCTCGGCGACCGCATCTACGGCTGCGACGACTGTCTCGACGCCTGCCCTTGGAATCGCTTCGCCACCGCATCGCGCGAATCCCGCTTCGCCGCCCGCGATTTCGTGAACATGACACTCCGCGATTTCCTCGCACTGGACGACGCCACATTCCGCACACTCTTCCACCGCTCGCCCATCAAGCGCATTAAACGTCGTGGCTTCCTGCGCAACGTCTGCGTCGCCCTCGGAAACACCGGCACCCGCGACGACCTCCCTGCTTTGAATCTCGCTGCAAAAGATCCCGAACCGCTCATCGCCGAACACGCGCAGTGGGCTCTGAGCCGCATCCGTGAACGAAACACGAATCTCGGCTGAGTCCGCAATTTCCGCTGGCAATGCAGCGCGTGCGCGCAATTCTCCGCAGCCTTTCCGATGAGCAACACACGCGAACTCTACGACCGACACGTCATCCCCACCTACAGCCGTTTTGATCTGCGGCTCGCCCGCGGGCGCGGCTCCGAGATTTGGGACGAGGACGGCAAACGCTACCTCGACTTCGGCGCAGGCATCGCCGTCACCAGCATCGGCCACGCGCACCCGCGCGTCGTCCGCGTCATGCAGGAGCAAATCGGCACGCTCGTCCACACCTCCAATCTCTACTACACTCGACCGCAGGGCATCCTCGCCGAACGCCTCTGCCGCCTCGTCGCGCGCCCCGGCAAAGTCTTCTTCTGCAACTCCGGCGCGGAGGCCAACGAAGCGCTCTACAAACTCGCCCGCAAATTCGGCAACGAATCCACCGGCGGCCCGCGCATCGGAATCGTCACCATGCTCGGCAGCTTCCACGGGCGCACCCTCGGCGGCATCAGCGCGACGGGGCAGGACAAAGTGAAAAAAGGCTTCGAGCCGATGGTCGAGGGCTTCCGCCATGTCCCATTCAACGACACCGCCGCGCTCACCGCCGCAGTCGCGGAAAAGAGCACCGTCGCCATCCTCATCGAGCCCGTGCAGGGCGAAAGCGGCATCCACCCCGCGAGCGCCGACTTCCTCCGCGCCGCGCGCCGTCTTTGCGACGAAAAAAACCTCCTCCTCTTTTTCGACGAAGTGCAATGCGGCCTCGGGCGCACCGGCGACTGGTGCGGCTGGCGCACCATCGCACCCGACGTCGAGCCCGACGCCGTGAGCTGGGCCAAAGGCATCGCCGGCGGCTTCCCCCTCGGCGCGATCTGGGTCAACGACCGCACCGTCGCGTTTGCCGACGGCACCACCAAGCCCCTCTGCGATCTGCTCGGCCCCGGCACGCACGGCACCACCTTTGGCGGCACCCCGCTCGTCTGCGTCGGCGCCAACGAAGTCCTCGCCGTCATCGAAGAAGAAGGAATGCTCGCCAACGCCCGCACCCTCGGCGCCCACGCCCTCGACGTCCTGCGCGCCATCGCCACGCCCCTCATCAAAGAAGTGCGCGGCGTCGGCCTCATGCTCGGCATCGAACTCGCACCCGACTTCGCCACGCGCGCCCATGTGCCCGAGGGAAAAGTGCCAGCCCTCTTCCTCGTCGAGCGCCTCCACGAAGCCGGCCTCCTCACCATCCCCAGCGGCACGCACGCCCTGCGCTGGCTCCCGCCGCTCAACGTCCGCCGCGAAGAAATCGAAGAAGCCGCCGCGATCTTGGAGCGCACCCTCGCTGCGTTGTAGGGGAGTGGCGAGTGGCGGGAGGCGAGTGGCGTGTCGTCCCGACGTTCGCATCGTGTGAATGTTTGCGCGGATCAAAAAGCGTGGCTCGCACAAACACCTTTCACCCCACGGGCAGACACGCCACTCGCCACTCGTCCCTCGTCACACGCCCGCCGTGCCGCGTTGCGGGAAAATTTCCGATTGAATGAAAACGCGGGAAGAGTCACTTACCTGCAAGACGTGAGCACGAGCACCCACAACCCAGACGCGGAGGCAATTCGTCGCAGGCGTCATCGCGCGCTTGTTTCGATTCTGCTCACAATCCCGTGTGTTTTCATGGCGTTTATAATTTCGGATTACGTTCGCTCAAAAGACCAACCCGTCCTGACCGCAGATGGACGCCGAATCTACGAGAGCTATTTGGTTTTCAGATTAAAGATGGATATACCCTTCTATTCCCTTGTCGCCCTCGCCGGTTTCTTCTTCGTGCGCGGCATCGTTATTCGATTCCGACCGCTGCCTTCCACGAAAACAAATGACGCCCACTAAACCTCCCCGGTTGCCCTGCCTGACGATCAGCCGCCTCGCCTTTTGCATTGCGATTGCCTTCATCGTTTGCGCGATTGGGGGCATCATGATTGAGGTTGTTACGGGTGTGTTCGTTGATATGCGAATCGTCA
>CAMBOD010000212.1 GCA_945868985.1 Prosthecobacter debontii
GCAGTATCGCGCGGACATCTGCTACGGGATGAATTCGGAGTTTGGCTTCGATTATCTCCGCGACAACGGCATGGCCACCAGCAAGGAGCAGCAGGTGCAGCGCGGGCATTGGTACGCCATCGTGGACGAGGTGGACTCCATCCTCATTGATGAAGCGCGCGTGCCTCTCATCATCAGCGGCCCGGTCACGGTCTCGACGCACCAGTTCGACAAATACAAACCGCTCGTCGAGCAGATCGTCAAAAAGCAGACGATGCTCTGCAATCGCCTCGCCAGCGAATCGCTCCAGCTTTTCGAGCAGGGAAAAGCGGAGGACGCCGCGCGAGTCATGGTGAAAGTGAAATGGGGACATCCGCTCAACAAAGGCTACCTCCGCGCGATGGAAGATCCGGAAAAGCGCCGCGCCATCGAGAAGATGGAACTCTCTTTCTACACCGACGTGCGGAAAGAGGAGATGTGGCGGTTGAAGGAAGACCTTTTTTTCACGATCGATCAGCGCGCCCACGAAGCCGACCTCACCGAGCAGGGCCGCCAGTATATGTCGCCCGGCGAACCGGACGCGTTCGTTCTGCCCGACTTGATCACGCAGTTCGCCATCCTCGATCAAAACAACGAATTCACCGACGCGCAGAAAGTGGAAATGAAGGCGAAGGCGCAGGAGCACATGAATCTCCAGAGCGAGCGCATTCACAACATCTCGCAGCTCCTCCGCGCATACTGCCTCTACGAGAAGGACGTTCATTACATCGTCGAAGAGGGCAAGGTTGTCATCGTGGACGAAAACACCGGACGCCCGATGCAGGGCCGCCGCTGGAGCGATGGACTTCACCAGGCCGTCGAGGCGAAGGAAGGCGTGCAGATTGACAAGGAGACGCAGACGCTCGCGACGATCACGGTGCAGAACTACTTCCGCCTCTACCGCAAACTCAGCGGCATGACGGGCACCGCCGAAACCGAGGCGAACGAATTCAGCGACATCTACAAACTCGAAGTCGCAGTTATCCCCGCGAACCGCCCGTGCGTTCGCAAAGACGGCAACGATCTCATTTTCAAAACACGCCGCGAAAAATACAGCGCGGTCGTGCAGGAAGTCACCGAGGCGCACGCGAAGGGGCAGCCCGTGCTCGTCGGCACAGCGAGCGTCGAGGCGTCGGAGTTGGTCTCGCGCATGTTGCAGCGTGCGAAAATCCCGCACACCGTCCTCAACGCGCGCCAGAATCAGGACGAGGCCCAAGTCATCTCGCGCGCTGGGCAAAAGAACGCGGTCACCATTTCCACGAACATGGCCGGACGCGGCACCGACATCAAACTCGGCGAAGGCGTCTCCGAGCTTGGCGGACTCTACGTGCTCGGCACCGAGCGCCACGAATCACGCCGCATTGACCGCCAGTTGCGCGGTCGTTGCGCACGTCAGGGCGACCCCGGCTTCTCTCGCTTTTTCGTTTCCTTCGAGGATGACCTCATGCGCAATTTCGGCGCTGCCGAACGCATGACGAAACTCATGGATCGCTTCGGCATGAAAGAGGGTGAGGCGCTCGAACATCCGTGGCTGAACCGCTCCGTCGAAACCGCGCAAAAGCGCGTCGAAAGCCGGAACTACCTCATCCGCAAACGCACGCTCGATTTCGACGACGTGATGAATCGCCAGCGCGAAGTCGTTTATGGCCTGCGCAACGAATCCATCACTACCGATGAACCGCGCACACTCATTTACGACGTGGTGGAAGACCGCATCCCCGAGAAATGCGAAGAGTTTTTCCCCGCTGGCGAAGACCCGCAGATTGACGCCCTCCTCGCTTGGGCAAACGTCACCTTCCCCATCGCGCTCGACAAAGCCGCGCTCACCGGAAAGACCCTCGAAGAAGCCGCGAACATCCTCACCGAGCGCGTTAAAAAAGCCTACGAACTCAAGAGCCAGCACGAAGTCACCGACGCCATCAAAGGCCTCGAGCGCTACATCATGCTCACCGCGATTGACAAGCTGTGGCAGGAGCACCTTTACGCCATGGACGGCCTCCGCGAGGGCGTTTACCTGCGCGCCTACGGCCAGAAAGACCCGCTCATCGAATACAAACAAGAGGCCTTCAAAATGTTCGAAGTCCTCATGGGCAGCATCAAAGACGAAGTGCTGCACAACCTCTTCCGCAGCACCTCGAACATCATGGCCTTCGAGCAATTCCTAGCAAACCTGCCGCAATTCCTCAGCGCGCCGGACGAAAGCGCCATCACCGCCGGGATGTCATCGCCAGAAGCGCCCGCCGAGTCGCAACCCGAGGACGACGTGAAAATCGAACCCGTCCGCCGCGAAGCCCCCAAAGTCGGACGCAACGAACCCTGCCCCTGCGGCAGCGGCAAAAAGTTCAAAGACTGCTGCGGTCGCGCAGGCTAATACGTTTCAACAATCACACTGCATGAAATGATTGGCGCGTAGCGCTCGTGGCTTTGTGCGGTGGGCCTTTCTCTTTTTCGTGGATTCGAGGTTTGGCAAATGGTGTGCATCGTATCTACGGTGCGCGCCTTTCCACCCGTCATGAAAATTCGCGTCACTCTTTGTATCGTCTCCTGCGTCCTCAGTATCGCCATCGGCCTCGTGCTATCGCGTGGTGGCTGGGACGGGCATTTGCGCAAAACTAGCGAGGCAAAAAGGGAGGCTGCAACAGTGCAGACGCAGACGCTCTCGATGCCCGAAGTGCCAACGGCAAAAGCGCGCAAACCGCGCATCGGGTTGTCGCTGGATACGCTGAAGGAGGAACGCTGGCAGCGGGACCGCGATACGTTTGTGGCGAAAGGGCAGGCGCTCGGCGCGGAGGTGGTGGTGCTTTCTGCAAACAGCGATGACGTGCAGCAGATCCGCGACTGCAATTCGCTGCTCGGGCAGAACATTGATGTGCTCGTCATCGCGCCGCACAACGGCGATGCGATGTCGAAGGCGGTGGTGGAGGCTCACGCATCGAATGTCACAGTCTGTGCTTATGATCGGCTGATCAAAAACTGCGACCTCGATTACTATTTCACTTTCGACAACGTGAAAGTCGGCGAATTGCAGGGGCGCTTTTTGATGGAGCGGCTGTTCCCGGCGGGCCCGGTTTCCGGTGGTGAAAAAAAGCGCATCGCCCGCATCTACGGCGCGCCGACGGACAACAACGCGAAGCTTTTCAAGCAAGGCCAGGACAACTCGCTGAAGCCATTTTTGGATAACGGACAACTTGAAGTCGTCTTCGCGGACTGGGCCGAGGACTGGAAGCCGGAGAATGGAAAAAAGATCACGCAAGCAGCGCTGACGAAGGCGGGAACGGCGGGGTTGGCGGCGATTCTCGCGAGTAACGATGGCACTGCGGGCGGTGCGATTCAGGCACTACGCGAGGAGCGGCTCGCGGGGACGATTCTGGTCACGGGACAGGACGCCGATCTTGATGCCTGCCGCCGCATTCTCGCAGGCGAACAAACGATGACGATCTACAAGCCGCTCAAACTTCTCGCCGAGCAGGCCGCCGAGAGCGCAGTGGCGCTGGCGAAGAAGCAGCCGATTAAAACCACCGCCAGCTACGACAACGGAAAGCGCGAAGTCCCGACGGTGCAGGTGGACATCATCGCCGTCCACAAAGGCAACATCCGCGAGACCGTGGTGAAGGATGGCTTCCACAAAGAGGCTGAACTGTTCGGAAAATGAGTCCCGTCCTTTCCGCCCGGAATCTGACGAAACGTTTTCCCGGTGTCGTCGCGCTGAAGGATGTCTTCTTTGATTTGCACGAAGGAGAAATCCACGCGCTTTGCGGTGAAAACGGCGCGGGGAAATCCACGCTCATCAAGTTGCTGAGCGGGCTGCACTCGCACGGCAGCTATGAAGGGGAATTGTTAGTGGGCGAGAAAACGGCGCGCTTCCGTGGCATCGCCGATGCGGAGCGTGCGGGGCTGGCGGTCATTTATCAGGAACTCGCGCTCGTCGAGGAAATGACCGTCGCGGAGAATATTTTCCTCGGGCGCGAGCCGCGTCGTTTCGGACTGGTGGATTGGGAGCGGATGCACCGAGAGGCGCAGGCATTGTTGCGCAAATTTCAAATCGAACTTTCGCCGGATGTGCCGGTTTCGCGGCTCGGAGTCGGCGAAAAGCAGCTCGTCGAAATCGTTAAGGCCATCGGTAAAAACTCGCGCATCCTCATCCTCGACGAACCGACCGCCGCGCTAGCCGAACACGAGACGCAAATCCTGCTGAACATCCTTCGCGATCTGCGCGGGCGGGGCATCGCGTGCATCTACATTTCGCACCGGCTCGATGAGGTTTTCGCCATCGCCGACCGCATCACCGTGCTTCGCGACGGCGAAACGGTTTTCACCGCGAAAGCAACGCAAACAAACAAGTCCGAACTCATCCGGCACATGGTGGGCCGGGAGATTACCGAGCTTTTTCCACGTGCGCTGAAAATGAACACCGCTGCCGAGCATCAGGCGCTTTACGTGGAAAACTTGAGCGTCGCCGATCCGCACGCGGGAGTTTTACGGCTGAGCAACATCACTTTTTCCATCGCGCCGGGCGAAGTCCTCGGCATCGGCGGACTCATGGGTGCAGGGCGCACGGAGTTGCTCATGCATCTCTACGGAGCGTGGGGGACGCGCGTCGGCGGGCGTGTCGCTATCGGTCGGCGTTTGCTTCCGGATTCACCGCCCGAAACGCTGCGCAGCGGGCTTGCGCTCGTGAGCGAGGACAGGCGGAGGCAGGGCCTCGTGCTGGAGCAAAACGTCGGCTTCAATCTCTCGCTTTCATCGCTCGCGCGCTTGAGCCGCTGTGGGCTCATCCAGCCAGCGCGCGAGCATTCGCTGAACGACGCTTTCTTTTGCCGACTCGGCGTGAGGGCGACGGGCCTGGAGGCAACGGCTGGAAAACTCTCCGGCGGCAATCAGCAGAAAATCGTGCTTGGAAAAGCACTCATGACGGAGCCGAAAGTCATCCTGCTCGACGAGCCAACGCGCGGCATAGACGTCGGCGCAAAAGCGGAGATTTACGAACTGATCAACAATCTCACCGCTTCGGGGAAGGCCGTGGTGCTGGTTTCCAGCGAATTGCCCGAATTGATCGGCATGAGCGACCGAATCCTCATGCTGCACGAAGGACGCATCGCCGGGGAATTCGAGCGCGGCGCGACGCA
>CAMBOD010000213.1 GCA_945868985.1 Prosthecobacter debontii
ATTTTCGCCGCCCTTTTCAACCACGCAAACAACATCATGAACGTCGCTTTTGAACCACTACCGAACTGTCTCGCCACCCTCCGCATCGAAGTGGAACCGGATTCCGTCAAGAAAACCTGGGATGGCGTGGCCGGCCAGTATTTCAAACAAGCCAAGCTGCCGGGTTTCCGCGCCGGCAAGGCTCCGCGCTCGGTCGTGGAGAGGAAATTTACGAAGGAGATTCGCGAGGAGGTCACCAAGCAGGTGCTCACCGATGCGTGCCGCGAGGCCATCAAGGACAAGGGTCTGCGCGTGCTTTCGCTTTCCGAAGTGCAGGACGTGGTGTGGGGCGATGACAAGTCGCTGAAATTTAGCGCGACGCTCGTGTTGCATCCGAACTTTGATCTTCCGGATTACAAAGGCATCGCGGTGACGGCTCCGGGCGCGGAAGTGGCGGAGAGTGAGATTGACGAGGCGCTCGAAAACTTGCGCGACCAGCAGGCGGACTTCCCGGATGTGGAGCCTGCGCGCCCGGCGGCGATGGGCGATTTCGTGGTGGTGGACTACGACGGCCTCATCGAAGGCGAGCCTGCGCACGTGAAATTCCCGAAGGCGGGCAAGCCGCTTTCGCACAACACGGATTTCTGGATCAAGATGACGGACGAGGCGTTTTTCCCCGGATACTGCGCGCAGGTCGTCGGCATGAATGTCGGCGAGACCCGCGAGTTCGACATCGAGGTTCCTTCGGATTTCCCGGTGGAAGGGATGCCCGGCTCGAAGATTCACTACAAGGTGACGCTAAAGGGGCTGAAGGCGCGCACGCTGCCTGAGCTGAACGATGCATTCGCCGACACGGTGGCGAAGGGCAAGACGCTCGCGGAAGTGCGCATCATGGCGCGCGAGGAATTGCAGAAGCAGAAGCACGCGCAGACTGATGCGGCCAAGCGCAACGGCGTGATGTCGCACCTCATCTCGAAGGTGGAATGCGAACTGCCGACGCAAATGGTGCGCAGCCAGACACAGACAATCCTTTCCGAAATCGTCCGCGAAAACACGACACGCGGCGTGACCGAGGACGTGATGAAAGAGCACGAGCGTGAGCTGGTCGGCAGCGCAGCGCAAAGTGCACGCGACCGCATCAAAGGAACGTTCGTGCTGCTACGCATCGCTGAGCAGGAAGGCATCAAAGTGACCGAGATGGAACTGCGCCAGCGCATCAGCTCTCTCGCCCGCAAATACCAGATGACCTTCGACAAAATGCTCAAAGAACTCCAGAAGCGCGGCGCGATTGATCAAATCAGCGAGGAAGTGCTCACTGCAAAAACACTCGATTTCGTGACCTCTCATGCAACCGTCACCGCAGCGGCAAACGAAGAAGCCAAGTAACACACCATGTTTTTACCACCACACGACAAGACCATCATGACCCCACGCGCCGGCATCTACAGCCCGGTGATTTACGAACAGGACGGACGCGGCGTTTTCCAGTTCGACGTCTACTCGCGCCTGCTGAAAGACCGGATCATGTTCATCGGCACGGAGATTGATGACCTCGTGGCCAACGCGATCATCGCCCACCTGCTCTACCTGCAAATGGAGGACGGGAAAAAGGACATCCATCTTTATATCAACAGCCCCGGCGGTTCCATCACCGCCGGCCTCGCGATCTACGACACGATGCAATTCCTGACGTGCGAAATTAACACCTACTGCATCGGCATGGCCGCGAGCATGGGCGCAGTGCTCCTGTGCGCAGGCACGAAGGGCAAACGCTACGCGCTGCCGAACAGCGACATCATGATCCACCAGGCCAGCGGCGGCGCACGCGGCACTGCTGCGGACGTGGAGCGCACGGTCGAGTTTCTTTACAAACTGAACAAGCGCACCAAAGGCATCATCGCCCGCCACACTGGGCAGACGGTGGAAAAGGTGAACCACGATTGCGACCGCGATTCCTTCATGTCCGCACTCGAAGCCAAGGAATACGGCCTCGTGGACGAAGTGGTAAGCTCGCGCAAAGATGTGCCCAATTTCGCCGAGCTGACAAAGCCCGCGTAAATCGGAACGAACCATTCAAACCAACAAGAGCACGAAGTCCTCGAAGGGATTTCGTGCTCTTTGAATTTGGAGCCGCGACGCACAGCGAACACTTTCGCAAGTGCCGCGCTTGACTTCCATGCGCCGCAAGATGCCAATCCACGCCTGCATGAAACTACTTCTTACACTCGCTGCGCTGGCACTGCCCGTCTTTGCCGCCGATCCTATTCCCGAAAACCTCAAGCAAGGTGGCTTCGCCATCGGCTGTCAGGCTTGGACCTTCAACAAGTTCACCGTCTTTGAAGCCATCGAAAAAACCGAACAGGCCGGCGGAAAGGTGATCGAATTTTTTCCCGGTCAGCGCCTCTCGAAGGAAGAACCGAATGTGAAATTTGACCACAACGCCAACCCAGAAGTTCTGGAAAAAGTGCAGGCCAAACTCAAGCAACACAACATCACGCCCATGGCCTACGGCGTAGTCCAACTTTCCAAAAACGAGGAAAGCTGCCGCAAAGTTTTTGTGTTCGCGAAAGCTCTCGGCATCCGCGTCATCAACACCGAGTCCGTGGATGCGATTGATACCTTTGAGAAGCTCGTGAAGGAATTCGACATCATGGTCGGCTTCCACGATCACCCGAAGCAGCCCAATAACCCCAACTACAAAATGTGGGACCCCGAATACATCCTCTCCGTCGTGAAGGATCGCGACGTGCGCATCGGCTCCTGCGCCGACACCGGTCACTGGGTGCGCTCCGGGTTGAAGCCCGCAGAATGCATCAAAACCCTCAAAGGCCGCATTGTCAGCAGCCACCTCAAGGATCTCCATGCGCCGCTCCCGAGTGGTCACGACGTGCCCTACGGCACCGGCGTGAGCGATGTGAAGGCCATCCTCGATGAATTCAAAGCGCAGGGCTTTGTGGGCCCCATCTCCGTCGAATACGAGCACAAGCAGAACGACAACCTCGCCGACGTGAAGCTGTGCATTGACTACGTCCGGGACTACGGCACGAAAAAATAGTCGCCTTTAAAAGAAAGAGGGCGGGCTTCCAAAACGGAGGCCCGCCCTTTTTTCTGTCGTGAAAGTGTGCGCGACTAGCCGAGCACCTTGTTCCACTTGTCGAGATTCGCCTTCTCCTCGGCGAAAAGTTCGTCCGTGGAATCGAGCACATCAATGGTCTTGATTTTGTCACCAGCGCGTATGGCGTCCACGATGTCCTGCCCCTTTGTCACTTCGCCAAATACGGCGTGCTTTCCATCCAGCCAAGGACACGGAACGTGCGTCACGAAGAACTGGCTACCGTTCGTGGCGGGGCCTGCATTCGCCATCGAAAACATGCCGGGTTTCGTGTGCTTGAGGGAGCGATCAATTTCATCGGCAAACCGGTAGCCGGGGCCGCCGGAGCCAGTGCCAGTCGGGTCGCCGCCCTGAATCATGAAGTCAGGAATGACGCGGTGAAATTTGATGCCGTTGTAGTAACCGCGCTTTGCGAGGTTCAGGAAGTTTGCGCAAGTCATGGGCACTTTGCTCGAAAAGAGCGTGGCCTCGATGCTGCCTTTGTCGGTGTGAAGGATGATGCGTGTGTCAGTCATGATCGCCGAAACTGCCGCCCCGCCCCGCCCGTGGCAACATGGAACTGCGCCAGAACGCTACCCGCAAAGTCGCTCGTATCGCGCTCCAGTCTCGGGTGTGCGGCCTGAACTGGTGAGATCGATCACACTCTGCCCGGTGCTCAGCGTTTTCAATGCGGGGAGGTAGGCGTCGTTGATGTTACCGAGGAGCACGATGTCGGTGTCTTGCACGGCAGCGGCGGCGCTTTCCACCATGAGGCGAGCGAGGTGCGGGATGTGTTGTTCGATGTAGCGGCGGTTTGCGCCAACGAGACGCGCGGTGTTCACGTGCGGATCGAAAAGACGTAGCTCGCAGCCTTTGCCGAGGAGCGTCTCAATGACGGTGACGACAGGGCTTTCGCGCAAATCATCAGTGCCGCCCTTGAATGCGAATCCAAGCACACCGATGCGCTTGCGGCCGTCCGCCGTGATGAGGCGCACGGCGTTTTTGATCTGCGCGTCATTGCTCGTAGTGATGTTGGCGAGCATCGGGATTTCCACATCGCGCGAACGTGCCGCCCATGTCATCGCACGCAAATCCTTCGGCAGACACGAGCCGCCGTAGGCAAAGCCGGGCTTCAAGTAGGCGGGCGAGAGATTGAGCTTCGTGTCCTGGCAGAAAATGCGCATCACTTCGTGCGCATCCACGCCAAGCGCCTTGCTGAGCATTCCCACTTCGTTGCCGAAGGTAATCTTCAGCGCGTGAAAGATGTTGTCACAGTATTTCACCATCTCGGCGACGCGGATTGCGGTGTGAATCATCGGGCAGAGCAGCCCGTCGTAAAGCTTCGCCACGAGTGCCCCGTCGGCGGTGTTCGCGCTGCCGATGACGGTCTTGGGCGGTGCGTAAAAATCGCGCACCGCCGTGCTTTCGCGCATAAACTCCGGGTTCATCACAACGCCGAAATCACGGTCGAACTTTTTGCCGGACGAACTTTCCAGCGCCGGAATCACGACGCTCTCGATGGTGCCCGGCAGCACAGTCGAACGAACGACAACCACGTGGCGTGACGTTTTTTCGCGCAGCGCAGCGCCGATGTCCTCGCACACACGGCGGACGTAAGTGAGTTCCAGTTCCCCGCTCGGCTGCGATGGTGTGCCGACACACAGCAGACTAAGTTCGGTTTCCATCACCGCCGCCTTCGCATCCGTGCTAGCGCGCAAACTGCCATTCGCCACAGCATCGCGCAGGACGTCTTCGATCTCCGCCTCGATGATCGGCGAGCGCCCGCTGTTGATGAGGTCAACTTTCGTCTGCTCGGTATCCACGCCAAGCACGCGATGCCCCGCTTTCGCGAAGCAACCCGCAATGACGGTTCCGACGTAGCCGAGGCCGAAGATGGAAAGGTTCATGGAGTGTGCAGTGCTCAATAGTTATCGTGGAGAGTCAAGCGGCTCGTTTTGCCGCAACGGCTGTGAGGTAGTTATCGAAGACATCCGTCACTGCCGACCATCCAAAATTTGCACGAACGTAGTCGCGGCCCTGCACTGCAATGGCGTTGCGGCG
>CAMBOD010000214.1 GCA_945868985.1 Prosthecobacter debontii
TCATCCCGGCGAGCACTCCGGCGCTGATGAGATGGTGGTTTTTTGGTGTGAGGGGGCAATGGAGGCTGATGATATCGCTGCGCTGGTAAATTTCCTCCAGCGCAACATATTTCGCGCCCGCTGGCAGTGGCGAATGCGTGGGGTCGTAGCAAAGAACTTCGCAGCCAAAGCCACACATGATGCCCGCAAAGACCGCGCCGATGCGCCCAGTGCCGACGACGCCGACGGTGCGCCCGTGGAGATCAAAACCGAGCAATCCATCGAGCGCGAAATTGCCCTCGCGCACGCGATTGTAGGCGCGGTGCAGCTTGCGGTTGAGCGCGAGGATGAGCGCTACGGCGTGTTCCGCGACCGCATACGGCGAATACGCAGGCACCCGCACGACTCCCAAGCCGAGGCGCGCGGCGGCGGCGAGGTCCACATTGTTGAATCCAGCACAGCGCAACGCGACGAGCTTCACACCGAAAGCAGCAATGGTTTCGAGCACGGAGGCGTCGAGCGTGTCGTTTACGAAGACGCACACGGCATCGAAGCCAGCGGCGAGCGAGGCAGTCTCCTCGTCGAGATGCGGGGCGAGGAAACGCAACGTGTGTGCGCCAGCGTTCGCGGCTTCGAGGAATTCACGATCATAGCGCTTTGCGGAGAAGACGGCGATTTTCATGCCGCTGTGATAGCGGAAGCCGGCACTGCACTGCGAGCGAGAATGCTTGCTGACTGCTGATTCCCGCAAAGGATTGACCACGGATGGCACGGATGTCCACGGATGGGCTGCGCGAATGCACGGGCGCTCAATCCGTGGGCGCTGGCTTTATCTGCACAACGGTGAACCTTTCAGCTCTCCGTGTTATTCCCGTCCTTCGCGGTTGGGTTCAGCCCTGTGAGACAACCCATCCGTGACCATCCGTGCCATCCGTGGTTAAAAATAAATCTCCGTTTCTGCATCCGGGGACTACGCACGCACCGCCCAGCGCAACTTTGCTGGTGCGCTGCGGGGATTCGCGCGACGCTCCTCGGCGGAGGCCCTCACGACATCATCATTCACCTCGGAAAACAGTCCCTCTTGCAGCGCGGCCTTGAATGCATGTTTCACGCGACGATCCTCGCCGGAGTGAAAGGTGAGCACCGCAACCCGTCCGCCCGCTTTAATGCAGTGCGGGAGATTCCGCAAGAACGCATCGAGCACTCCAAACTCGTCATTCACCACGATGCGGATGGCCTGGAAAACTCGACGCACGCTCGTTTCGATTTCCTCCTCGTCCATCCGCTTCGCCGCCGTAGATGTAACGCCTCGCAATGCGGTGCGGATGCACGTCGCGAGTTGTATGGTGCTTTCAAATACCTGCGTCGTGCGGGCGCGCACCATCGCCGCAGCAATGAGTTCCGCCTGCGGCTCGTCGCCATTTTCCGAAAGCCACACGGCTAGCTCCTCCACATTCACCTTCGCCAGCAGTGCACTCGCGGGCACGCCGCGCTGTGGATTCATTCGCATGTCGAGAGGAGCGTCCACTTTGAACGTGAAGCCGCGCGCGGGGTCGTCAATCTGCATCGAGGACAGGCCGAGATCGGCGAGGATCGCATCCGCCCCGCCAAACTCCGCGACCACCGCAGCTAGGCCCGCGAAATTCGTGCGCCGCACCACGAGCGATTCATCGGGAAAGCCAAGCGCGCGCAGGCGGGCCTCGGTTTTCGGAAGTTCGATGGGGTCTTGATCGACCGCGATGAGCCGCCCACCCGGTTGCACGGCAGCGAGCAGTTCGCGCGCGTGGCCGCCGTAGCCGAGTGTGCAGTCCACCGCAGTCTCACCGGGCTGCACGCGGAGCACGTCGAGGATTTCGCACACCATGATCGGTCTGTGCGTGCCAGCGGGCGTTTTGCCGCTCGCGAGGACCTTCGCCACATCGGCGGCATAGCGTGACGGATCACGCTCCTTGTATTTTTCGTGAAAGGCGCGCGGATTTTTTCCCGCGTAACGCGGGCGGCGTTTGGGTTTGTCGGGATCGCTCACTGTTCCTTTGGCACGCTCTCGTGAATGGTTTCCGTCATCGCCGCTGCCTTTGCCACTGCATCCGCGACGGGCAGGCCCTCCGCCATTCCGGGGCGCTTGTGCCCGGCTGTGGTGAGGTAAGAATCGGCAAGGATGCGCCCACGGGCACGCACCGCTTTGAGCAACGGACGCAGCGCCACATCTGTGCCATGAAATTTCGCCGCCTGCTCCGGCGCTAGTTCGGCGAGAAGCGCCGCCGCCATCACATGATGACCTTCGGCATTGGCATGAACACCATCGGCGGCAAACTTGTAAGCTGGGTCAGTCGCGCGTTTCGCCTCGAGCGCCACACGCATCGCTTTGTGCGTGTCCACCGCGCGCCATCCGTTCGTTTTTTGCGACACGAGCCATTCGCTGTAGCGTGTGAGCACGTCGTCGTAGCCTTCAAACATCTGCCCGTCCTTCACCTTGTCGGCAGGGATTGCTCGCCCCTTCAACGGCACCGGATCAAACACTGCAGGCGTGAGGTGAATCATCTGCGCGCCCGCTGCTTTTACCTTCGCGCGCAGTTTCTCGATGCCCTCCCGGAATTTCGCAAAGCGCCCTTCGTCGAATGGCAGGTAAATCCCGCAGTTCATCCCGTAGCACGCGAAGACGAGGTCGGGCTTCACCAGTGCGAGCACGCGATCCAGCCGCTCGTCGAGGTCGGGCCTCGGGAACGATCCGCCCGCGTGCCCTGCTTCGCTCAAACCGCTCACCGTCTCACTCGGGAGACCGCAATTGATTACGGTGAATTCGCGCGCGGGAAACTGAGTGATGAGAAACGTCTCAAATTCGTCCACGTATTCGCCCGAGTAAGTGATACTGTCGCCGAGGAAGAGGATGCGCTTCACACCGGGCAAAAATTCATCGGCACGGAGTCCGGCGAGACTCGCGACGAGCGCGAGGAGAGCGGAGAGGATCGTTTTCATGTGCGTGCAGCGTGCCCGGCGCGGCGCGCGTGGCGAGGATAAATCGGGCGCCGCAATGTTGAACCGCAGATGAACGCGGATTTCCGCAGATACCGTTGTCATTTTAACCACAGAGAGCACAGAGGGCACAGGGAGAAACATCGCAGCGCCATAATTTTCGTGCGATTCACCCAGAGGTTCAAGTCATCCACGTGATTCTCTCAGTGTCCTTCGCGCTCTCTGTAGTTTCATCTGCGCGCATCCGCGTAAATCTGCGGTTCAAAAGCGAAACCACTTTCCTCCCCAATAACTCCGCCTACAAACCCACGCCATGCACGACGCACCATTGCCAAAAACGGCAGCCGACGCCCTAGACCCGCGCTGGACTCCGCTCGAACAACTCCTGCGCATCATGGCCCGACTCCGCGCGCCGGACGGTTGCCCGTGGGATCGCGAACAGTCGCACGCCACGTTGCGCCAGAGCGTGATCGAGGAAGCCTACGAAGTCGCCGCCGCGATCAACTCCGGCGACGACGCGAATCTTCGCGAGGAACTCGGCGATTTGCTGCTGCAAGTCGTCTTTCACGCGCAGATGGCCAGCGAGCGCGGCGACTGGAATTTTGACACCGTCGCGAGCGGCATCGTGGAGAAACTCGTGCGGCGGCATCCGCACGTCTTCGGCAGCGAAAACGCCAGCGACTCCGCAGCGGTGCTCACGCGATGGGAGGAAATCAAACGTGCGGAAAAGGGAACCGCCCCCGCAGCATCGGCGCTCGACGGCGTGACTGACGGACTGCCCTCGCTCATGCGCGCCGAGAAAGTGCAAAAGAAGGCGGCGAAGGTCGGCTTCGACTGGAGCGAACTGCCACCCGTCGTGGCGAAAGTGCGCGAGGAAATCGCCGAAGTGGAAGGCGCGCTCGGCGATGCTGACAAGGTCGAGGAGGAAGTCGGCGATCTGCTTTTCGCCGTGGTGAATCTCGCGCGGAAACTCAAAGTGGATGGCGAAGTCGCCCTGCAACGTGCCACGGACAAATTCGCCACACGCTTCCGCCAGGTGGAAGCCATCGCCCGCGAGCGCGGCCTCGCATTGGAAAAGATGACCCTCGCCGAGATGGACGAAATTTGGGACGCGGTGAAAGCGCGCTAAGGAAACGCTGATTAAATCCGAAGGATGTTCTTGAACCGCTCATCTGCGCTGATTTTCGCTAATCGTTGAGAAGCACATCCCCGAGATATCAGCGAAGATGAGTGAAGATTAGCGGTTCAAAAACAAACCCCGATTAAATCACCTTCGCGCCTTCGTGGTTCAAAATTCCCACGCGTTCTGCCGCCAGCGCGCTGCGTTGCGAATTCAACATTCGTCATCCGCCATTTCCATGCGCTACACTCGCCGCATGGCCTACCGACCGACCGCACTGATAAAATCCACCGCCCCCGCGCTTGCCGAGGTGCGCGCGGTTTACGACGAACTCGCCGCGCGTCCCATCGAGCGCTCGTGCATCGGACGGACGGAGTGCTGCCATTTCAAGCTCACCGGAAAAACCCCACTGCTTACGAAAGGGGAGGCGCTGCTCGCGGCAAAAGCCCTGCGCGCGGCGGGACGCACCAAGCTGCCCGAGACGACCGATGCCTCCAGCGGCGCGTGCCCGATGCTCGATGCTCGGAGCCGCTGCATCATCTACGAAAACCGCCCCTTTGGCTGCCGCACCCATTTTTGCGCCGCTGCCGGCGGCCCTTACGCGCGGCGCGAAGTGCTCGATTTGATCCGCCGCCTCGAAGTCGTGGATTTCCAACTCAACGGCACCGGCCCGCACAACCTCGCCGTCGCCGTGCGCGAGGCGTTATTGCAAACGTAAAAGCAGCCCCGTGCAGACTATTCCCCGCTGCATCTGCGTTTATCCGCGTTCATCTGCGGTTCAAAAAATCCTCGTCTCCTGCTTTCCCGTGCCAGTCTTGCTGCGGTAAAAAAGCAGTCTGTTCGGGCAGTCAGCCACCGTTGTTTTATCCCCCCTGAAACTTTCTTTATCTTATGCCACGGGTGTCCGGTTGATGCGCGGTCGGTGTTTTGTTAGCAGCGAAGTTTGCGTGAGTTGCGCATGAAAATGGATGTCACGCATTTGAATTTCGGAGTGGCTCCGTGGACGATGCCGGCCCATGAACTCCGGCCGCTACATTCTTTCC
>CAMBOD010000215.1 GCA_945868985.1 Prosthecobacter debontii
CTCCCCCACATCGAGCAACTCGCTAAATCAAAAAAGAATCGCCTCGTTTTTATCGGTGCGCATTCACAAAACGCCACGGACGATGAGGTTAAGGCTGTGGTCAAAAAGAACCGCCTTTCCTACTCCATCGTCAAAGGCGTCTCAGGCCCCGGCGGCACGGGAGGCATCCCTCAAGCCTATGTTTTCGACGCCACAGGCAAATTAATTTTCACCGGCAGTCCCTTTGACCGGGAATTCAACAGTGCTGTCCAAAAGGCTGCGCGCCCTGCAACAAACACTGGGACGACGTCGTCGTTATTGCCGCCAAAGTCGGCGCAATAAAAATCCCGAACTTTTTTCTAACATAAACCGGCCTGCCCGGTCTTATCCATCGTTCTGGGGGGAACATCGGGGTCGTCGACAGGAGTAATGGGTCGGCGGCCCCGAACTTTTTTATTCTGAAAAGCGGGCGCGTTACTTCGTGACGTCCTCGATTTCGAGATAGGTCGGCTTCGGGTCTGCGCTTCGGCCAGCCGCGCTCTCGATGCGCATTTGCTTCAAAAGCCACAGCCCGTCCCGCTTCATCACACTGCGAACCGTAAAACGCCGCGCCCATTTGTCGCGCGCATCGTAACTCTCCGCCTTCATCAGCGCGCCGTCGTCCTTCCCGATCCACAGCACGGCGCGCGTGTATTGCGAATCATCCTTCGCAGCCGGACGCACCTCCACCTTCCAGCACGAATGCGCGACAATCACATCGTCGCCGATCACTTTCGCCTCCGGCCAATACAGAAAACGCAGCGCGAGGTCTTCGTAGCTGAGGTCGGTGTCAAAGACCGGCTGGTTGAATTTCGCCGCCGACACGCGCGCCGACTTGCCGCCCTTCGTCTCCTCCAGCGTCGAGCCTTTCTCGCCGAGCCGCAGCGTGAGTGTGTCTCCAGTGTCGGTGAATTCATATCGAATCGCGCCCTTCGCCACCGCGAGTTTGAAAGGATGTTTCACACTGCCCACACGGAGCTGGCCGGTGAGATTCCACTCCTGCCCGGTTTGCGCCATGCGAACCACACGGAGAAGTTCGTGCGCGTCGGGTGCTTCATCCGCGTGCGCGGAAAAAAGAAACATCAATATCGCAGCGAGCGGGAGCTTTACAGAAAAGAGTCGGCCCATAGGCTCCGAACTTCGGCGAACCTAGGATGGATCAAAAGCTCCTTTTTCTCATCAATCACGAATGGACCTGCCCCGCGCTGGATCGGCTCATGGCCATCATGTCCAGCGGGGCGCTCTGGGCCGTGCCGATCGTGCTCCTCGTCATCGCAGTCGGCGTGCGTGCCGGGTTTAAAGGGCGCGCATTTCTCGTCGTCACGCTGATCGCGATTGGGATGAGCGACGGACTTTTCGGCAAAAACATCAAACAGGCAGCAGGCCGTCTGCGCCCGCACCAGAGCGAAGTCGGCGTTCGCACACTCGACCTCGCCAAACCTGCATGGCGCGGGCTTTTTCAACCGCTGAAACAAAAAACCTCACTCGGCACGGGGCACGATCAGCCGGGCAAATCCTTCCCCTCGAACCACGCCGCCAACACCACCGCAGCATCGCTCATCGCAGCACTCCTGTGGCGTCGGCGCGGCTGGCTTGCATTCATCCCCGCGCTCATCGTCAGCTACTCGCGCGTCTATAGCGGCGCACACTGGCCGAGCGATGTATTCGCGGGGATTTGCGTCGGCCTCGCATCCGGGCTACTCGCATTGCTCATCGCCGAATGGGCGTGGCGGCGATGGGGCACACGCATCGCGCCTCGCATTGCTTCGCAAAATCCCACAATCCTTTCCGCATGAGACTTGCCGCTTTCCTCATCGTCCTCACCGTGCTGCGTCTCGTCTTGATTCGCCAGATGGAGCTTTCGCCCGACGAAGCCTACTACCACGAATGGAGTCAGCGTCTCGACTGGTGCTATTTCAGCAAAGGCCCCGGCGTGGCCCTCACGATGCGCGCAGGCACAACGCTCTTCGGCCACGGCGAATTTGGCGTGCGCTTTTTCGCTCCGATGCTCGCTCTCGGCACCAGCCTGCTCATCTTCTGGCTCGCACGCAGACTCTACGACGCCCGCACTGCGACATGGACAGTCGTGCTGCTCAATCTCACCCCGCTCTTCAACGGCGGTGGCTTGCTGATGACGATTGATCCGCTCTCGATTTTCTTTTGGACCGCCACGCTCTGCACGCTCTGGCGGGCATTGGAAAAAAGCCCTGCATTCTCGCTGTGGTGGCCGCTCAGCGGTGCACTCATCGGCGCAGGTTTTTTGTGCAAATGGACGAACGCCTTTCAACTCCTCGGCGTGCTCCTCCTCCTCGCGATGACCCCGCGCTACCGCCGCGAACTCCTGCGCCCCGGCTTCTGGAGTATGCTCGCCGCATTCGCACCAGCGCTCTGGCCACCGTGGCACTGGCAGGAACCACGTGGCTGGCCGATCCTCCACCACCTCTCATCGCGCGGCGGACTGGAGACACCGTGGTGGCAGATCAATTTCACCGATTTCGGAAAATTCGTCGCCAGCCATTTCGGCGTTTATTCTCCGCTCATCTTCGCCGCCATGCTCGTCGCATTCTGGGCGGTCTGCAAAGACTCGCTCGCTCGCTGGGGCAAAGCACTCCTGCATGCGATTCCCGCATTCCCACGCGGACTGCGCGCACACCCCGTCGTTGTCGCGCTCGTCCTGTTCACATCACTCGCGCTCTATTTTCTCGGCAACGCCTTCGACATTCCGCAACTCCACAAAATCGCCATCGCCGTGCCCGTTCTCGCCGCAATCATCGGCATCGGAGCCTGCAAAGACGCGCCCAACATCCATTGGAAATCCCGCTTCCTCACTGCATTCGCGCTGCCCGTCGTCCTCACTTATCTGTGGATTTCCCTCCACCACGACAGCGAGGTGAACTGGACCGCTCCCGCCGGCGTCACCATCGTCATCCTCACCGTCGCGCATTGGATGGATCGCGCCCCGCGCAAACTCGTCACCACTACGCTCGTGCTCGCCGGTGCAATGAGCATCGTCGGCTTAGTTTATGCCATTGGCATCCCTTTGCCGTTCTCCAATCAGATCACAGCGCGCATCCGGGGTTGGGTCACCACCTCACAAACCGTCGCCGATTTCCGCCAGCGATACGAACAGCAGTTAGGGCAGCCCGTTTTCCTCATCGCGGAAAACTACGGCCTCGCTGGTTCGCTTTGCTATTACCTGCCGGAAAAACGCATCGAAGCACCCGGACACCCCGCTTGCTACGTCGAGGAATCGCCCGTCGCCGCAAACCAATTTCACTTCTGGCCCCGCTACGATGAATACGAAGAACGCACCGCGCCCATCATCAACGATCAGGAAGACTCCCGCGAATACGGCATCAATAAATTCGCCGGACGCACCGCGCTCTACATCACCACTCGCAAAGAGGAAAAACCGCCGAGCGTGCTCAAGCGCACCTTCGACAAATGGGAAATCGCCACCGATTTCGAACTGAAGGAAAACGGCCAGCCCCTGCGCACCATCCGCATTTTCATCTGCCACCGCTACAAACCCGGCAAGTTACTGGATTAAACACGTTCTCGCTTGCGACACACGCGCCCGCACTCTGAACTGACCCGCGCTTTTCAAATTCATGCTCTCAGTCGTCATCCCACTATTCAACGAGGAGGAAAATATCGGCCCCTTGCAGGCCGAACTCGCCACCGCGCTCGCCGGTCGCGACTACGAACTCGTGCTCGTGGACGATTGCTCGACCGACAAAACCCTCGAACGCATCCAGCGTGGCCCCGGCGTGCGCGTCATCGAGTTTGAAAAAAACGCCGGTCAGAGCGCCGCGATGTATCACGGCATCCACGCAGCAAAAGGCGACATCACCATCTTCCTCGACGGCGACCGCCAGAACGACCCCGCCGATATCGTGAAGATGCTCGCCAAACTCGACGAAGGCTTCGATCTCGTCTGCGGCTGGCGCGTGAATCGTCAGGACAACTGGAGCAAAAAAATATCCAGCCGCATCGCCAACTTCGTCCGCTCGCGCTTCACACGCGACGGCGTCCACGACACCGGCTGCTCGCTGAAAGTCCTGCGCACCGAGTGCCGCGACGCGCTCTTTCTGTTTCGCGGGATGCACCGCTTCATCCCCGCGCTCGTGAAAGGACTCGGCTACCGCGTCACCGAAATGCCCACGCACCATCGCCCCCGCGTCGCTGGCGTGAGCAAATACGGCTTCGGCTCTCGCGCATGGAAAGCCACGTGCGACATGTTCGCCGTCCGCTGGTTCCTCTCGCGGCAACTCAAAGTGCGCTTCCGCAAAAAGGACTGAGTAACACGGCAGCAAGGCAGAGGCGAATGTGGTTCATGGGCGCGTAGCGCCAGCCACTACGGTAGCCGTGGGTGAAGCGCAGCGAAACCCACGGAAAGGATCAAAAGGCCAACGCCGCGTAGTCGGCGCGACCATTCGCAATCCACTGTTTGTCGCACCGCATACGCGGTGCATGAACACCATCCACGATCCGTGGGCTGCGTCGCTTCGCTCCTTGCACACGGCTACCGTAGTGGCTGGCGCTACGCGCCAAAGCTGAACTCCGCTTACTTGTGCCACTCCTGCAGCGGCTTCACGCTGTAGCCGCTCGCTTTCATCGAGCGGATGCCTTCCAGCGAGGCGCGGGCGGCGCGGAGGGTGGTCATCACGGGGACGCGGTTGCTGCTGGCGGTGCTGCGGATTTTCACCTCGTCCTCGCGGGCGGACTTGCCGCTCGGGGTGTTGATGACGAGGGACAGCTCGCCGTTCTTCAGCATGTCGAGGGCGTTGGGGCGGCCTTCACTCAGCTTGAAGAGCTTTTTCACCGGTATGCCGGCCTTTTCCAAAACGGCGGCGGTGCCGCTCGTGGCGTAGAGCGTGAAGCCGAGGTCGGCGT
Source organism: Prosthecobacter debontii (assembly GCA_945868985.1). GTDB lineage: Bacteria > Verrucomicrobiota > Verrucomicrobiia > Chthoniobacterales > Chthoniobacteraceae > SXWH01. Next base: position 4,915 of record CAMBOD010000215.1, read on the forward strand.
AGCCTTTCGCGAGTTCGGCGGCGCGGGATTTTTCGGCGTCGGCGATGGAGATGAAAATGTTCCCCTTCAGCGGCAGCGCGGGCTGGGCGGCCATCTGCGCCTTCGCGTAGGCGATGCCGAGGTTGGCATCGATGCCCATCACCTCGCCGGTGCTCTTCATCTCGGGGCCGA
>CAMBOD010000216.1 GCA_945868985.1 Prosthecobacter debontii
GACGCACGCAGTCGGATCGGTGCCGTCAATTTTGTATCCGGCCACGCCATAGCCCGCCGCGCGTTGAACAAGATCCTCGCAAGCATACTGCCGGGCTGTGGGAGTCGAGTAGGCGTATTGGTTGTTCGCGACGATCACGACGAGCGGCAGTTTCTCGACCGCCGCCATGTTCAGCCCCTCGTGAAAACTTCCCGTGGAAGTCGCGCCATCACCTATGCAGGTTGCGCCTACGACACCCGTCTCGCCCCTCGCCCGCCGCGCGAACAAGCCGCCTGCGACCGTCGAAACCATCGCGCCGAGATGCGAAATCATTGCGTAGTAACCATCGCGCGGCTTTCCACGGTGAATGTTTCCATCACGCCCGCGCATCGGCCCAAGTCGTGAACCGAGATAAGTGCGCGCAGCTTCGAGCACGCTCTCACCAAATGCCAACCGTCCCGCCATATCACGAATGAGCGGCGCGAAAATGTCGCCTTTCCGCATCGCAGTGCCGATGGCCGCGCTCAGCGCCTCCTGCCCTTTTCCGAGAAACACACCGCCGGTGATTTTTCCCCCACGATAAAGACTCGCGAGCTTTTCCTCGAGCACGCGGGCAAGGATCATCCAGCGATACGCGGTGAGCGTGCTCGTCTGGTTTTCATCGTGCCGCGCTTCGGTTCGCGTGGCTGGGCTGGTTTGCAGCATGGTTTGGAAACTAGCGGGCGCGATGCTTGGCAGGCAACGGTTTCTTGCAGCAGAAATTATTTTCCCGCCGGCAGGCGAAGGACGAGCCGGAGTGAATCCAGCCTCAAGCGCGCCGATTCGATTGCACTTTGCAGCTCGTTTTTCTGCTGCTGCAAAGCGGCGATTTCCTCGGGACGAACATGATCATTGATCGTGCGGAGTGTTTCCAGTCGCTCGATTTCTGCGGCGAGTTGAGTGTTCATTGCTGCCGCAGCGTCGGCCACGAGTGTCTTCATCCGATCACCTGCGAGCGCCTGCGCTTTGCTCAACATTGAAGGGAGCAACTTTCGCTTCACGGCGCCGCGATCGAGCAGACGGAAAATATCGCCCTTCTCCAGACGCGCCTCGCGAAGCTCTTCGTCGTCGCCTTGGTCCGCCAGCGCGTGATCCACCACGACACGCGCCGGTGTCGCTGGCAGAAAACGATCCACGTGCAGCGCGGCAGGCGCGACACATTCCACCACGGAATGAATTTCCAGGAAGATGGCTTCGGAGCCGCCTTTCCAAACACCGAAGGCGCTGTTTCCGGATTCGGCACCGAGCAGCAAATCCAGCGAACTCGTGATGAGCGGATGATCGCCTGTCATCAGCCCGATGTCCTCACGGCTAAGCGCGCGTGTGCGGTCGAAAGTCACCGTCATCCCGTCGGCAGGAATCACCGGAAATGCATCGGTGAGCAGATGCCCCGGCTTGAGCAACAACGTGCGAATGCTGTGGTCCTCCACCTGCACGCCGAAGTGATCGAAAAGCTCAATGCAAAACTTTTCAAAACCTTCGTCCGCATCGGCAGCGCGGACAGCTTGGATCAATTCCGCAGCCTGCGCCGGCTTGCATGAATTTAGTTCGAGCAGGCGGTCATGACCACGCTCCAGTTTCATCGCGACCTTCGCGTGGAGGTCGCGCGTCTTCTTGATGAAGGCGGTCAACTTCTTCGCATCGAACTCCTCGCAGAGCGCCGCGAGCGTCTTGCTCAGCTCGCGACCAATCTCTGCCGCGCCGTGGGGATTTTTTTCAAATGCGCCGAGCCCCTCGTGATACCAGCGCGCGAGCACTTCCGAGTCGCCGCCCTTCACATAGGGGACATGGATTTGAATCGTCGCCGTCTGCCCGATACGATCGAGACGACCGATACGTTGTTCGAGCAATTCGGGATTCGATGGCAGATCGAACAACGCGAGGTGATGTGCGAATTGAAAATTCCGCCCTTCGCTGCCGATCTCCGAGCAGAGCAAAATCCGCGCACCCTCCGGCTCCGAGAAATACGCAGCGTTGCGGTCGCGCTGGAGCAGCGTGAGTCCCTCGTGAAAGACACCCGCATTCACATTCACCACGCGCTGGAGACGCTCGGCGATTTCCTCCACGAGCGTGCGCGTCTTGCAAATGAGCAGAATCTTTTCGCCCTCAAACTCCCGCAGCAAACCCGCCAGCCATTTCACCCTCGCATCCGTCTCGTCTTCGCCCGTCAGCGGCACGAGGCGCGCCTTGCGCTTCGGAAAACCCGACAGCGCGGCGCGTGTATTGCGAAACATCACGCGCCCCGTTCCGAAAGCATCGAGCAATTCGCCCACGAGACTCGTGCGCGCGGCAGCGTCATTGGCGAGTGCGTCGCAATGCTGGGCGATGCGCGGGGACTGGCTTGCAAAAAGTTTCCGATCCGCAGCGCTCAACGCCTGACCCGCGAGCAAACGATCCAGCGCCAGCGCCACCTGCTCATAGTGCTCCGCCTCCTCCACAAATTTCCCGAGATCATCGTAGCGGTTCGCGTCGAGCAATCGGAGCCGTGCGAAATGCCCCTCCGGCCCGAGTTGCTGCGGTGTCGCCGTGAGCAGGAGAAGACCCGGCGTTTTTTGCGCCAGCGCCTCGACGAGCAAATACTGCGGACTCGCCGCTTCGGGCGTCCATTCCATGTGATGCGCCTCGTCCACTACGAGCAAGTCCCATCCCGCTTCCACCACCTGCCGCGTGCGCGCCTCGCTCTTCGCGAGAAAGCCGATGCTGCAAATCACTAGCTGACTATCGAGAAACGGATTCGCCTCCGCGTCGTGCAATTCAATCGCCCCGCAACGCTCCTCGTCGAAAAGACTGAACAACATATTAAAGCGCCGATACATCTCCACGAACCACTGATGCACCAGCGGCTCCGGCACCAAGATCAGGATTCGCGGCGCGCGGCCCGTGATGTGCAGCCGATGCAAAATTAACCCCGCCTCAATCGTCTTCCCCAGCCCCACCTCATCCGCCAGCAACACGCGCGGCACCAGCCGCCCCGCCACCTCGCCCGCGATGAACATCTGGTGCGGCAGCAAATCCACACGCCCTCCCACAAAGCCCCGCACCCGCGAACGCCGCAGCTCACTCCGCCTTCGCAGCGCCTCCGTGCGCAAATCGAACGTCGCCAGCTCATCCACCTGCCCCGCAAACAGCCGGTCCTCCGGCTTGCTGAAACTGATCGAATCCGAAAGCTCCGCCTCCGGCAAATCGCGCCTCCCGCAGCGATACACCAGCAGCCCCTTGCGATCCTCCACCGCCTCTACGACCAGTTCCTTCCCTTCGTGCGATTTGATTTTATCCCCCACAGCAAACTGCACCCGGCGCAACGGCGCGGACTCCATCGCATACTGCCGCTGCTCACCCGCAGCATGAAAAAACACCTCCACGCGCCCGAACTCCGCGCGCAGAATAATCCCGAGCCCCAGTTCCGGCTCACTGTCACTCACCCATCGTTGTCCCGCTATTGGCTTGCTCATAAAAAGGGCGCGGAGACTACGCATCGAAATCCGTTTGGCAATGGGCTTGCACTGCATCCTCGCGCAAAGTCGCAAAGGCGCAAAGCGATGGGGAAATCACATTCCCCACATGAAAGTCCTGCAACCACCTTGGAGCCTTTCATGGATCGGCGTTGTGAGCGTTGTCATGTCTCGAACCACATCAAGTAAATGGTTGTCGTCTGGGGGTCGTCGAAGTCGAAGATACAACGCAAATAACGAGCGTTTGGAAGGCTCGGATCGCATATTTGAAAGTTCTGCGGTGGACGCGGCATCCAGTCATTAAAATATCGTAGGGTTGCGTTGGGAAAATCCTTCGGAATTGTCATCTTTGTTCCCGCAAAAGGTGCCGCTGCGATAAACTTCGGAAATGCGTCTTTCGGAAGAGTCAGCTTAAGGAAAAGCGCGTCGTCCATGCCGCGTATCTCCCAATACAACTGAGGAACGGCTGAGGGAGGGAACACAATCCCCGTATGCTGTGCAAACTCCGTCAACTGTGCGGCTGTTGGTGGCTTTGCCTCCTTCATAGTTGGAGCCTTGGTGCACGCCGACAAAAGCGAGACGCCAAGGCAGAGTTGTAAAACAAGTGCTTTCATTACTGGATACAGCGAGCGACGCCTAACATAGCTTTGAGCCATAAGGAAGCTGGCCTTTACCCTACTTGCACCCGCACGAACCCGCGCCGCACGCGGCTCTTTTTCCGGCGAGTTTCTTTTCGATGGCTAGCGAAGTGGGGGTGATGGAGAGGCCGCCGAGGGCGGTGCAGCGGAGTTCGCGGGGCATTTGTTTGGCGACTTGCTTGGCGGTTTCGATGACTTCGTCGAACGGGATGACTTGGTCGAAACCGGCCATCGCCATGTTTGCGCAGGAGAGTGCGTTTGCGGCGGCCATGACGTTTTTGCCGAGGCATGGGGCTTCGACGCGGTTGGCGATGGGATCGCAGATGAGGCCAATCATACTCTGCATCGCCATGGATGCGGCGGCGACGGCTTGCGCGAGCGTGCCGCCGGCCATCGTGACCAATGCAGCCGCGGCCATCGCCGCTGCGGAGCCGCCCTCGGCCTGGCAGCCGCCGACTTCCGCCGCAAAAGTCCACGCGGTCGCGATGAAAACGCCGATGAGTCCGCTCGCGAGAATGGCTTTCGCCATTTCCTCCTGGCTGAGTTTCATCTCCTCGGCCATCGCGATGACTGCGCCGGGCAACGCGGCGCACGCCCCGGCGGTGGGCATGGCGACGATGACGCCCATCGAGCTTTTCACCTCCATGAGCGCGGTGACGTAAAGGATGATGCGGTTCAGCGCGCCCGCGTCGAGGAGGCGTCCGGCTTTCATCTGCTCCGCAAAACCGCCGGACTGGCGGCCGAGCACGCGGTCTTCGTAGCTCGTGCCGGCGATGCCCTGCGCGATGGAACGGCGCAGGATGCGGACGATGCCGGTCATCATTTCGACGACCTCCGTCTCGCTCAATCCGCCGCGCTCGCACTCGTAAGCGACGGCGAGTTTCCACAGCGGCGTGTTTTTTCCCGCGTCGTGCGCGAGCATCTCGGCGCAGGTGGTAAAAGGAACGTGAGTCGTGCTGCGGGACTTCACCGGGAGG
>CAMBOD010000217.1 GCA_945868985.1 Prosthecobacter debontii
GGCGGAGACAAGGCAGCGTTCCTCAAGCGTTTCGAGGGAGCGATGAGCCCCGGCTTTAATCCCGACGAACATCTCAAGCGCGTCGGCGTCGCCAACCAGACCACAATGATGCGTGGAGAAACCGAGGAAGTGCAAAGGCGCATCATGGCCGCCGTGCAAACGCGCGACGGCGCGGAAACGGCGAAGAACAACTACCGTTTTTTTGACACCATTTGCGGAGCCACGCAGGAGCGGCAGGATGCACTCAAGGATATGCTCGCCGAGCCGCTCGACCTGCTCCTCGTCATCGGCGGCTACAACAGCTCGAACACCTCGCACCTCGCCGAGATGGGCGAAGCAGTGCTGCCAACCTACTTCATCCGTAACGCTGGAAAACTCGAATCGCGCGAGCGCATCACACATTTCGACCAGCACAAAAAACACGAGGTCGTCACCGAGAACTGGCTGCCGAAATCTCCCATCACCATCGGCGTGACCGCAGGCGCGAGCTGCCCCAATAATTTGATCGAGGACACCATCGTTCGCGTCTTCGACCTTTACGGCATCCCGCGCGATCAGGTGCTCGCGTAGCGTTCACTACTTCCAGGCGAGGTCAACGACCACGGCCCGGTGATCCGAGTAAATGGAGGTGCGATGTTCGCAGCGCACCACGCGGAAATGTTTGCTCAGCCAGACGTGATCGAGGCTCATGATCGGCGCGACCATCGGCCACGTCGCCGCGTAGCCGCTGCCCGCAGTCTCGAACGCTCCCTGCAATTGTCCGCGTAATTTCTCGAAAAAAACCGAGTCAATCGGTGTGTTGAAATCGCCCATCACGATCAACGGCTCGTTCACGTGTGGTTTCACGATTTGGTAAAGCTGCTCAAACGGCGCACGGCGGGTTTGTCTTGGGTCGCCGTCGAAATCCACTGAGAGCACCAGCACACGGCGACCATCGAGCGTCACACGGCGAAGTTCATATTCCCCGGCTTTGTTGAGTGAGCCGGCCTCCACCAAATCCGCGTGCTCCGCTGAAACGAGCATCATCTGGCGGTGAAGCTCCGTGATTAATTTCGGCGCGAGTTGCTGGTTCCACTTCACCTGCAATGGCCCGCCTGCTTTGCATTCGCCGAAGCCGAGCAAATCCGCCTGCCATGATTTTGCGCGTTGCAGCACGCCATCAATCCGCCAGCCGGGGCGTGCGACATTCCAATACGCCACGCGAAACTCGGCGCGACCGGCGTCCTTGGGCGCGAGTCGAAAACTCGTCCATGCCCATACAGACGCACAGAAAATCGCTGCGGCAAAAAACGCTCTGCTCGCCATGCGGTGTTTCCTCCAATGGATCGTGCACACCACGCCAGCCAGCATCTGCAACGCCCACGGTGTCGCGTAAAAAACGAGCGCGAATCCATCGAAGCGATCCCGCACCGTGAGTCGCAGCAGCAGGCCCGCGACGAGCAAAGCTGCGGCTCCATACACCGAAAAACGCCGGAGCCAGTGGAGAATTTTTCTCACAGCGCGCCAAAAAACTCCGAGAGCCTTCGCGCCACCGCCGCGAAGCTGAGCGCCTCGTTCGCCCTTGACTGCGAGACCTCCACAGCTGCACGCCACGCCACGTCATCGTTGAGCAGCGGCTCCAGTTCCAATCCCTCAAAGGCCAGTCGTTCGACGGCGCTGTTTCCGCCGATACACGGCATCCGGCAAAGCAGCGCGTCGCCTGCGACCTGTCCGGGCACTGCGCTCGAATCGAGTTGGAAAACCACGCGGCATTTCGCCATCGCCCGCAGGTATTCCGTGTATTTCAGCGGCCCTTCCACCACTCGCAATTGCTCACAACCGAGAGCCGCGAGTTTCTTTCGCCCGGAGCGCCCATCGCAATTAAACGCCGTCACCGGAACGCCCATTGCACACGCTTGTGTGAGCGCTGCTGCGTGGTTGCGCGAAGGCACATCCCACTCACGCGTGCCGATGAAAATCCCGCTGCGCTCGCTGAGCGGCGACGAAAAATCCCAGCGCGAATCGTCCACCGCATACGGCGTGGGAATAAACTCCGCCAAGCGCGCACCCGCCGTGCGGTAGAGCGGCACCAGTTCGGGCGTGCTGCTCAGCGCTGCGTTTGCCTCGGCGCAAATTTCGCGAAACAGCGGGAGTGCGTCGCTGCCTTCGAGTTGCTTTGCCACCTGATGCTGGCCGCTCTCTTTCCACGACAAGGCCACCTTTTTTCCACGGGCCAAAAGTTCACGCAGCGCGCGGCGCGCGGCTTTTAAATCGCGACGCAGCAGCAGCAGCACATTGCGCTGAGACTCGGGAATGTGCGCAGCGTCATCGTAGAATCCGCCGTTCGTGCAGGCGGCGTATGCGTGGTAGTTCACGGGCGCGTGCGTGGTGTCGTCCGGCGCGCCCGCGCCATCGGCGAAGTGCTGCTCGGGATCGCGGCCACCGGGATTGAGGACTGCTAGTTGCATTCGGGCGCGGAGAATAGGCATGACGCGCTCTTCGGCAAGCTGTGCAGATTGTGGACGGGATGGACTGAAGGACAACCCACCATCCCGTGAAGCTTGCGGCTCGGCGGGCGGGTGGATAGTTTGCGCGCCCTTTTTCCAAAACTATGAGCCAGCCACAGACCGCCATCACACCGACACGCGACGCAGACTTTCCTGAATGGTATCAGCAAGTCGTCAAAGCCGCCGACCTCGCCGAAAATTCCGACGTGCGCGGCTGCATGGTGATCAAGCCGTGGGGCTACGGCATTTGGGAGGCGATGCAGCGCGGGCTGGATGGAATGTTCAAGGCGACCGGGCACAAGAATGCGTATTTCCCGCTCTTCATCCCGCTGAGCTACATGGCGAAGGAGGCCGCACACGTCGAGGGCTTCGCGAAGGAGTGCGCGGTGGTCACGCATCACCGCCTCGAAAGCGACGGTAAAGGCGGGCTGCGTCCTGCGCCCTCTGCGGAGCTGGCGGAGCCGCTTGTCGTGCGGCCCACGAGCGAGACGATCATCGGCGCGACTTACGCGAAGTGGGTGCAGTCGTATCGCGACCTTCCGATTTTGATCAACCAGTGGGCCAACGTCGTCCGCTGGGAAATGCGCCCGCGCGTCTTCCTGCGCACGGCGGAATTTTTGTGGCAGGAGGGCCACACCGCGCATGAGACAAAAGCCGAGGCCGTCGCGGAGACGGAACAGATGCTCGGCGTGTATGCCACGTTTGCGCGCGACTGGCTGGCGCTGCCGGTTTTCACCGGCGAGAAAAGCGCGGGCGAGCGATTCCCCGGCGCGGAGCAGACGCTTTGCATCGAGGCGATGGTGCAGGATCGCAAAGCCATCCAAGCCGGCACGTCGCACTTCCTCGGACAGAATTTCGCGAAGGCGAGCGGCATCGAGTTTCTCTCGCGCGAAAACAAAAAGGAGTTCGCATGGACGACGAGTTGGGGCGTGAGCACACGCCTCATCGGCACCGTCATCATGGCGCATGGCGACGACGACGGCCTCATCCTCCCGCCGCGCATCGCACCCGCGCACGTCGTCATCCTGCCCATCGTGCCGAAGCCAGACATGCGCGACGCCGTCTTCGCCGCGTGCGACGCCCTTGCTGCGCAGTTGCGCGCCACCATTTTCGCCGGCGAGCCCATCCGCGTCGAAGTGGACAAGCGCGACCTCACCGGTGGCGTTAAAAGCTGGGAGTGGATCAAAAAGGGCGTCCCGGTGCGCGTGGAAATCGGGCCCCGCGATTTGGAAAAAGGAACCGTTGCCTTTGCGCGCCGCGATCGTGGACACAAAGAAAAAAGCTTCCCGACCAATGCCGAACTCCTCGCAAGCATCGCCACGACGTTGCAGGAAATCCACGACACACTCCTCGCCCGCGCCACCGCACTGCGCGATACGCATACGGTGAAGATCGAAACCCGCGAAGACTTCGTGAAATTCTTCACCGCCAAGGACGACAGCAAGATCAGCGGCGGCTTCGCGCTCGCCCATTGGGACGGCACCGCCGAGACCGAGGCCGAGATCAAAGAGCAACTCAAAGTCACCATCCGCTGCATCCCCGCCGACGCCCCCGAGGAAGACGGCCCGTGCGTCTGGAGCGGCAAGCCCAGCAAGCGCCGCGTGCTCTTCGCGAAGAGCTACTAGCAACGCCTAGGAGGCGACGTTCGTTGCATTACTTGAGGCGCTTCTGTAACTCCGCGACAGTTAGCGGTGGTGAAGTCTGATGAAGCATCGCATGGCAGTTCGGGCAAACGGGAACTAAGTCTCGCTTCGGGTCAACGGCGTAGCCTGTGCGAACATCGCTGAGTGGGCGAGTATGATGAACGTGAATGAAGCCGCTGCCAAGCTCGCCATAGGTCGCGCCGAAGTCGAAGCCGCACACGCGGCAGGCTGTGCCGAAGTGAGAGATGCACGCACGCCGAGCGGTGACGTCACGTTCGTAGGCGTTGACAGTGATACGGCGCAAAGCACCCTCCCAAAAACGCTCAGATGCGGGAACCTCGTCGGCGAGCACGATGGGCGAATAACCACGCTTGGTGAGGAAGGCACGCCAAAGCTCCTCTAGCTCGGCAGCGGCATCGGGTGCGATGGTGATGCCACCAACCTGCGTGTCCCAGTGGACATTGGCGAGTCCGCCGGCATCGAGACTGGTGCGAGAAAGAATTGGCTCGTGGTCGGGATGCAGAAGAACGTCGAAGCGAGCGTCAACATAGAGTGCCGAACGGCCCGCCTCAGTGAAGTGGTCGGCTGAAAATGGCTCGTCGGATGTGATAAAGCCGGATGCAACGATGCCGCGTGGCTCCTGGCCCTGTCTAAGTAGAAAGATTCGGTAGCCGGAGCGAATGCGCTTGCTGCGCCCGCAACTCCATCGGTTGTCGAGAAAGCCTTGTTGGCGAGCACGGTCATAGTCAGCGTCGAGCGTGCTCCAAGTCCACTTCTTAGGGTTCCAAGTTAGGAGGAATGTTTGCATCGTGCTCAGTCGCCTAACTTGCTATTCCGCGACTGGAAAAACATCCCCGGTCGGATGGCGAGAAGCGAGAATGGTGAAAGGGGCGGGTTGCTCTGTAAGATG
>CAMBOD010000218.1 GCA_945868985.1 Prosthecobacter debontii
AGCAGTTCCTGATGTTCTTTGCTGAACTTCGCAATTTCCCGCCGCCATTCGGGAATTTTAGAATTATTATCAAAATAAAAATCCCGCGCCACAGACGCTCCGATGTATTGCCGCACTGGATGAAATTCCATGAGCGGTGCATCCGCCCGGAAGAGCCGTATCGCTAAGGCGCAAAGCAGAAAAACGAAAATCAGACTTTTGTTCATGGATGACGCTCGGTTTGTGAGGGCGGCGATTTACTTTCTCTTGTAGTCGCCGCGGCTGAAGTATTTTTCCAGCCAGACGTAGAGGCAGATGAAGAGGTAGCGGCTGCCCATTTCGCGGATTTTGAGTTTTGCGACGCCAGTGCGGCGGTTGCGCCAAGTAATGGGCATCGTGGTCCAGGAGTAGCCGCGCACGATGGCTTTGAGGGGGAGTTCGACGGTGAGATTGAAGTGCGGGGCGATGAGCGGACGGCAGCCATCAATGACGGTTTTGCGGTAGGCTTTGAAGGCGTTGGTGGTGTCGTTGAGCTTCGTGCGAAACATGAAGCGGAGGAATCGGTTCGCGAGGCGGTTCACCAAAAGTTTGAAGCGCGGGTAGTCAATCACGCCGCCGCCTTTGATGAAGCGGCTGCCGAAGACGCACTCGTAGCCTTCGTTGAGTTTTTGCCAGTAGCGGACGACGTCGCGGGCGTCGTCGGATTCGTCGGCCATCATGATCACGGCGGCGTCGCCGCGCATTTGATCGAGGCCAAAAACAATCGCGCGCCCGAAGCCGCCTTCGCCGGTGTTTTGCACGGGGCGCAGGGCGGGGACTTCTTTTGCGACTTCCTGAAGCGCGGCCCACATGGTGTCGGTGCTGTGGTCGTCCACGACGACTATTTCGTGAGGGACATGGTGGAGGTTGAGTTCGAGGTGGAGGTGTTTGACGGTGGATGCGATGCAGCCGGATTCATCGCGCGCCGGGATGACGACGGAGAGCAGCGTGAGTGGCTGGCCTACGGCGCCGGGTTCGTTTTGCGAGGCGCTCGTTTTCATGGGCGGGAAAGGTCGAGCCACTGCGGATTGGCGTCGGCGTGGCTGGCGATTTCATCGAGGATCGCTGCGAGCGGCGTGGCGGGTTTCCAGTTCCACGTCTGCTCCGCTAGTGTGCTGTCGAGCACGAGCCAGGGCACGTCAAACGGGCGATCCTGCAAATCGGCGGTCACTTCGCGCGGCCCGAAACGGGTGGCGCACCACGCGCTGAGTTGGGCGAGGGAGATCGAGTTTGTGATGCCGCCGGAGAGATTTACGATGCGCGGTTGTGTGCCGTCTTTTGCGAGCATCTGCGAGCGGAGCACCGGCGCGAGGTCGCGCGGGTGGAGCGCGTCGCGCACTTGCTGGCCGGTGCCGCCAAAGCCGATGTAGCGCAGCGGACGCGCGGCTTTCCAAGCATGGAGCCAGTAGCTGAAGATGCCCTGCTCGGCCTGGCCAAACTGTCCCGCACCTGCGAGCACGCCGCAACGATTGATCCACACGGGAAATCCGAACGTTGCGCCGTATTCAAGGGCGAGTGTTTCGGAGGCCACTTTGCTCGCGCCGTAAAGTGAGACGGGTGCGGCGGTGGAGAAGGCTTCATTGACTCCGCTTGCGGAAAATCCGACAGGCCACGGTCGTGTTTCATCCGGCGTGAAGGTGTCACTTTGCGAACGCAGTGGAAGCGCGGTTAGCGGCGGGATGGAATAGACGCGGCTCGTGCTGAGCAGTGTAAAACCGGCGCGATGGACGCGGCAGTATTCGAGGAGATTCACGGTGCCGATGAGGTTGTGCTCGATGAGCTGGCGGCTGCTATTGCGACCATCCACGCCGGTGAGGACGCTGGGCAGAGCTGCGGCGTCGAGCACCCAGTCGCTTGCGGGTAGTGCGGCGATGTCGCTGGCGATGCGCAGGTCGGCATGGTGAACCGGGACGCCGAGCGCGCGGAGCCGGAGCCGGTTGGTCTCGCTGCCGGGGCGGACGAAATTATCAAAGCCGGCGATTTCCGCATCCGGTAATACTTCGCGCAGCGCCACGGCGAGCGTGGAGCCTGCAAAACCGCAGATGCCGCTGATGAGAATTTTCACAGTGTGGGGAGGGGTTCCAGACAAGCGGCATGGATTTCCTCCAAGATATTCCGCAGATCGTGTTTGGGCTGCCAGCCGGGATAGTGGCGTTGGAATTTCTCTACATTGCTGACCCACCAGATGTGATCGCCGATGCGATTGTCCTCCACGTAGGTGGAGGACAGTTTGCGTCCGCTGATTTCCTCGCAGAGCGTGATGGCTTCGCGCATCGAGCAGTTCACGCGGCGACCACCGCCGATGTTATAAACTTCGCCCACACGCGGTGCGCGGAAGAACTGCCAGAACGCATCCACAAGATCGCGGCTGTCAATGTTGTCGCGCACCTGTTTGCCCCCGTAGCCGAGCACGCGATAGGGCCGCCCGGTCGCTGTGCAGCGCATGAGATAAGCGAGAAAACCGTGCAGTTCCGTGCCCGCATGTGCCGCCCCGGTGAGACAACCACCACGGAAACAAACCGTGTTCATCCCAAAATAACGCCCGTATTCCTGCACGAGCACATCGGCGGCGACTTTACTCGCGCCGAAGAGCGAATGTTTGGTCTGATCAATGGACATCGTCTCATCAATACCCGGCGCGAACGCGTGATCGGGCGCGATTTCCCAGCGGGTTTCCAGTTCGACGAGCGGCAGCCGGTTCGGCGTGTCGCCATAGACTTTGTTGGTGCTGGTAAAAATAAACACTGCTTCCGGGCAATGTCGCCGCGCGGCTTCGAGCAGATGGAGCGTGCCCAGCGCATTCACGGAAAAATCCGTCAGCGGCTCCCGTGCCGCCCAATCATGAGAAGGCTGCGCCGCCGTGTGGACGACCACGCGAATCGCCTTGCCGTGCCGTGCAAAAAGCGAGTCCACCGCCGCCGCATCGCGAATATCGAGATCATGATGCCGGTAACGCGGTAGCACGGCTTCCAATCGTGCGCGATTCGGAAGCGTCGAGGCTTCCGGGCCGAAAAACTTTGCGCGTTGATTGTTATCCACCCCAGCAATATCCAGCCCCTCCGCATGAAAACGGAGGCAGGCCTCGGAGCCAATAAGGCCGGCAGATCCAGTGACGAGGGCAAGTGACATATAATGGAAAACGGGGATTCTTCGTAATGTCGAAACCTTACCAGTCAAGCCTTGCCATCATACTCGGCATTATCCAGCGTTTATATAACATCGCAGCAGCACATCCACCCGATGCTTTTTAACACAATCGAATTCGGCCTTTTCTTCGCCCTCGTCTGGCTGCTCTACACCCGGCTGCCGTGGCGTGCGCAAAATACCTTCCTCCTCGTCGCCAGCTACGCTTTTTACGCGGCTTGGGATTATCGCTTTTTGGCACTCATCTTTATCTCCACCGCCGTGGATTTCTATGTCGGCAAAGTGCTCCACCACACCGCCAGTGACCGGCGACGAAAGCACATCCTGTATTGGAGCGTCCTCTTCAATCTGGGATTCCTCGGATTCTTCAAATACTTCAATTTTTTCACCGAAAACCTTCAAACCCTGCTGACCGCATGGGGCTTTCACCCCGGCTTGGGCACGCTCCAGATCGTCCTGCCCGTCGGCATCTCCTTCTACACCTTCCAGTCGCTCAGCTACACGATTGATATTTACCGCCGCCAAATGGAGCCAACTGGCAGCTTCTTTGACTTCGCGCTGAACGTCGCCTTCTTCCCCCACATGGTCGCTGGCCCTATCCAGCGCGCCCATTCGCTGCTCGATCAGATCACCAGCCCGCGCCACGTCACCGCCGACAACATCACTGAGGGCACCACGCTCATCCTCTGGGGGTTGGTGAAAAAAATGGTCATCGCCGACAATATGTCGCTTATCGCAGACGCCGTATTTTCCCAAAACGGCGGCTTTTCCGCCGGGCAGGTCTGGATCGGGATGCTCGCCTTTGCGTTCCAAATCTATGGTGACTTCTCCGGCTACACCGACATCGCGCGTGGCACCGCGAAATTGATGGGTTTCGAGCTCATGGTGAATTTCAACCTGCCGTATTTCGCCGAGAACCCGCAGGACTTCTGGCGGCGCTGGCACATCAGCCTCTCCACATGGCTCCGCGACTACCTCTATATTTCCCTCGGCGGCAGCCGCGGCAGCGCAGGCCGCACCTACGTGAATCTCATCCTCACCATGGTCCTCGGCGGGCTTTGGCACGGCGCGGCGTGGACGTTTGTGATCTGGGGCTGCTACCACGGCGCGCTGCTCGCCATTCACCGGTTCATCCAGCAAAACGTGCCGCGTCGGGCGACGCCACTTTCCCCATTCGCCGCCAGCGCGTGGAAATGGACGCGCATCGCCTTCATGTTTGTCCTCACCCTCTACGGCTGGCTCATCTTCCGGGCAAAAAACCTCGACCAGCTCGGCGCAATGACAAGCGCATTGCTCAGCTTCAACATCGCGCCAAGCACGATTTTCGGCATCGCCAAAATTCTCGCCTACTGCGCCCCTTTGATCGCCATGCAATTCTACCAATACAAACGCCGCGATCTCGACGCCATTCGCTCGGCACCCGTCCTCGTCCAATGCGGATTTTACGTTTTGTGTTTTTACCTCATCATCCTGCTCGGTGTCTTCAATGCCCAATCCTTCATCTACTTCCAGTTCTAAAACCCAACGCTCCCGCCGCGCACTTCTGCTAGCGGCGACCCTCATTGCTCTTTTAGAAACCGCGTTTGCTTTCCTCCCGGAAAACAAACTCGTGAAGACATTTCGCGCCGACACCGTTCCAGCGCACGGGCCGGACTGGCAAATCATGGGCGACTCTGTGGCTAAGGGCGGCATTCTCCCCGTGCAAGTCATGGCTGCACTGCCGCCTGATGTCCTAGTCTATAACGCCGCTGTCGCTGGCACCGGGCCGGAATTCGCCTACTTCATGCTCAAGCGCCAGATCGCCATCGGCAAAGCGCCCAAGGCAATCCTCTACGCACCATCGCCGCACACTTTCAGCAGCGAACGCGTGGCCCTT
>CAMBOD010000219.1 GCA_945868985.1 Prosthecobacter debontii
CACATATTTGTTCTCCATCGCGCGGATGATGCGCTTCGTCATCTCGGCCTCCGACATCGAAAACGCATTGTGCACGCTCACCACGACGTAATCGAGCTGAGCGAGAATTTCGTCCGAAAAATCCAGCGAACCGTCCTTCAGCACATCCACCTCGCTGCCCGCGAACAAACGAAATGATGATTCTTTGTTCATCGCACGAATCTCCGCCACCTGCGCGAGCAACCGCGCTTCATCGAGCCCGTGCGCCTGCACCGATGACTTCGAGTGATCTGCGATACCGAGATATTGCAGGCCAAGTTCCTCCGCCGCGTCTGCCATTTCGCGCAGCGTATTACGTCCGTCGCTCGCCGTTGTGTGGTTGTGAAATGTCCCGCGCAAATTCGATACCTCGACCAATCGCGGCAACGTGTGTTTCTCCGCTGCGATAAATTCGCCGCGATCTTCACGCAACTCAGGCTCGATGAAATCCAATCCCAGCGCTCGATACAAATCCGCCTCTTCGCGGATGGCGGGAACTTCAGCGCTCCCGCCGTCTACTGCGCCGAGCCGGTATTCATTGAGTGTCCAGCCACGAGCCAGAGCGCGCTGGCGCATCACGATGTTGTGCTCTTTCGATCCTGTGAAGTAGTTCAGCGCAAACGCAAACTCCGTATCCTTCACCACGCGCAGGTCCGCCTGAATTCCGCTCTTCCATCGCACCGAGGACTTCGTCGCACCGTGCGCAATCACGCTTTCGACCATCTCGTGCTTTACGAAAAACTCGCTCACTGCCTCAGGCGAATTCGTCGAGACGAGAAAGTCCAAATCGCCGCAAGTCTCGCGGCATCGGCGATAGCTCCCGCAGGCCGCCACGCGCGTGACGTCCGGCAGTGATCGCAGATCGTCGAGCATCTGCTCCGCATCCCCCGCGATTTCTCCCATGCGGAAACGCCCCGCGTGTTTTTTGCGATCCTCGATCGCCTTCAAAATATTCGTCGCAGTCTTTTCGCCAAAGCCCCGCAGCCCGGCCACGCGCCCGTCTTTGCAGCCAGCCTCCAGTTCCGCGACGGTCGTGATTCCCAGTTTCTCCCACACCGCCGCGATTTTCTTCGGCCCCATTCCCATCACGCCAAACATATCGAAAATCCCCGGTGGAAACTCGGCCTTGAGAATGTTGTAGTAGGACAAATTTCCCGTCACCACGAGTTCCGTCACCTTTTCCGCAATCGCTTTCCCGATCCCTGGCACCTCAGCCAGTTTCCCTTCGCCGACAACCTGCGCGAGATTTCCCGAAAATGTTTCCATCGCTCGCGCAGCGTTTTGATACGCGCGGATTTTGAAAACATTCTCGCCCTTCAGTTCGAGCATTGTTGCGATTTGCGTCAAAATTTCCGCAACACTGTCTTTGTTCATTTCAGCCATGCGCAGCAGCCTAAGGGCTGAAATCGGAAATCCGAAACTCGAAATCTGAAACAAATGCAATTTCGAGACAGCGCAGAATTTCCGACTTCTGATTTTGTGCGGTCAATGCACACTGCGCGGATGTTTCGCCTCCTGTTCGTCCTTCTATTTTTCACAGTCGCCTGTTTTGCACAGGACTCTTCCGTAGTCCTCATCCAGCCGGTTCGCGATGCGGTAGAAATCCGGCTGCCGCTCACGGCGGTCACGAGCAAGGTGCGCATGAGGCAGCGCAACGAAGACGGCTATGGTGAGGTCGTGGCACCGAAGCAAACCGTGCTCGACAAGAGCTGCTACCTCGAATGGCAAATAGGCTACGACACTCCCGACAAAACCGCGCCCACTGTCGCTGAAGGCGTCGTCTTTCAACGAAAGGGAGAAACCAAATACGGCTACGAACTCGCAGAAATTTTGCAGGAGGCGCTCACGCTCAAGCTCATCACCCCAGACACCATTCGCGAGCTTAGAAAAAGCATCGCGGCCCAGCGCAATTCCACGCTGGAGGGAAAGAAAGGTTCCGCGATTCAAAAGGCGCACGCGCTCGACGTGCCACTGCCTGCTGGCTTCGAGAAACTCGTCGAGGAAACGCCGATGTATCGTCAGGACACACCGCATGGCAGCATCGAACTTCAAATCAAACAAAGGCAGCGCGCCGTTGGCACCCAGGTGATGATCTACGTTTGCATCCCGATGGACAAAGTCCTGCGACCCGACGGAACTGCGCGACCTCCCGGCAAGGCAAAGACACGCGAAACTGTGCTCTATCGTTTCGATGCCGAGCGCATCACATTTCTCACCGACATCGTTCGCGCTTTCGGCGTCGCCTCGCGCCAGCACAACGACGACATCACGCGCATTCTCGACCTGCTCATCGGCGAGTGAATGAGATCACCAGTCCTTGCCTCGCATTTTTTTCACGGCGCTGCGTTTTTTCTTTGAGTCGAGGATGCGCTGTTTGAGGCCCCACGGGCGTTTGCGTGTCTGTCTTCGCACTTTTTCCCGTTCGTGTTTGCGGGCGGCGCGCTCATCGGCCCGTGCATTGGCGATGGCGGCGAAAATTCGCTCCCATGCGAGCTGCCGGTTTTGCGCCTGACTGCGCGTATCCTGTGCCGTCACGCTTCGTCCGGTCGGCGCGTGCTGCACTGTGACAGCGGTGGAAACCTTGTTCACATTTTGTCCGCCCGGCCCGCCGCTGCGGTGAAAAGTTTCCTCGAAATCCTCCAGCCGCAGACCGAGCGCACGCAAACGCTCTGCGCGCATGGTTTGAAAATCGGCGGGTGACTGCATGGCTCATCACAGCACACATCCATGGGCGCTGACAACGTCGCGCTTCACCACTTCGCGACCTGTGCCGGGAAGAGGCAGTGCTGGCAGTCACTCGCATCACGCTGGCAGAAGTCTTCGTAAATTTGCAAAAGTCCCTGCTGTGCCGCCGCGCTTTTGAGGAGTGTC
Source organism: Prosthecobacter debontii (assembly GCA_945868985.1). Taxonomy (GTDB): domain Bacteria; phylum Verrucomicrobiota; class Verrucomicrobiia; order Chthoniobacterales; family Chthoniobacteraceae; genus SXWH01. Next base: position 2,890 of record CAMBOD010000219.1, read on the forward strand.
GCGGCTATTTCGCTCCCGCCAAAAAGACGGAGCGCTGCGATTTCCACGCGACGATTACTGAGCGTTGCGGGGAGGTTTTTGAAAGCGATCCACTTTGCGGGATCGGTGTTGATCGCGATGGGGAGGAAGACGTTTGCCAGCATTTCTGTCACACGCGATTCGCCAATGAGCGCCATCCGTTTTGCCGAGGGTTTCGAGGTCACAGTGTAGTGGTGATCCCAGTATTTATCGCGCAGTTTCCCGCAAAATTTCGTGATGTCATCCGCTACGCAGTCATCGCGTAGCGAGCGGACGCTCGGCCAATGTCGCACGAGTTGGGCGAGTGCGGCGAGTCTGCGCTGTGGATGATTCACCGGGCGCTGCCCGCTCATTTTCCAAAGCTCGCGCGGAATGGTGAGCCGCTCGAACTCCGCGCGACGCGGCCACCAGCGTTCCCACAGCGAGCGGAGATAGACGCGGGTCGGTGTGTCGAATTCACCGAGGTCGTTCTGATTCAGAAAGCCCGCGACGCCGAAGAGCAGCGCCTCAAGGTCGTCCTTTGCAGCGCGTAATAATTTCAGCGACAGCCGCTGCGCGAGCAGGGTGAATGGTAGTTTGTTCGACTTGTAGCCGAGCGTCCCGGCGAGCGCCTGAAAGAGCGCCTCGTCCGCTCCGTGCAAATCCGTCGTGCGCGCCAACGCCGCCCCTTTTCGCCGCAGGCGAAATTGCGCCGCACCATGCAAAACCTCGCGCACGCGCTCCTCGGGCATTGCGCGCAGCGGAGCGACACAACGCCCCGGCTTCGCTTCGGGCTGGGGTGTGGGTGGTTCGTCGAGCATCGAGGGATCGAGCAATACTTGCGGGATGCGGCGATGCTCCGTGGTGCGTGTGAAAAATTCCGCCTCACCGCGGTCGAGAAAAACGTGGAGCACCACGCCGTTGTAGTTCTCATTCGTCGCGTGCCCGTGGCGTTCCCAGTCACGAGCATCGGGATCGAGTTCGATGTGTCCGCGTTCCGGCACGCCGTCGTCGAAGCTCACAGCAGCCTCGGCAAAATCAGGACCCGCTTCGTGATTCCAGACGCCAAATTGCACGATGCGCACTTTTCGTCCGTCGGTCGTGGTAAAGTCGCGTCCGAACGCCCCAGCGAACCACGCTGCCTGCAATTCCTGCTCCGCCCAATCTCGCGGATCGCGCGCACTTTCATGCACGACGGCGCGTTCGCGGAGTTGGCTGTAGCGGTCAGCGGGAGACATGGGGTTTTTGTAAATGACGAATGCGGGATGTCGAATGACGAATTTCACGGGCGCGCAATTTCCGCTGAATTTCCTCTCGTCCCCGCTGCACACACCGCATACAGCCACGCGCATGAACGCACTCACACCCGACGCATTGGTCGGACAACTCCGCTGGCGCTACGCCACCAAGCAATTCGACTCTTCGCGCAAAATTCCCGCCGACGTGTGGGCCGCGCTGGAGCAGTCGCTCGTGCTGAGCCCTTCGTCATTCGGCCTGCAGCCGTGGAAGTTCATCATCGTCACGAGCCAGGCAGTGAAGCAGTCGTTCGTCCCCGTTTCGTGGAATCAAACGCAGCCTGCCGATTGCTCGCATCATGTTGTTTTTACGGTGCGGAAAAATCTCACCGAAGCGGATGTGGATCGTTTTATTCAAAGCATCGCCGACACGCGCGGCGTGGCGGTGGAGTCGCAGAAGGGTTATCGCGATGTGATGGTTGGTTTCGCCGCCAATCTCGCGAAACAGGGGCAAGTGCGGGAATGGGCAACACGGCAGGTGTATATCGCGCTCGGAAATTTCATGACGTGCTGTGCTACGCTCGGCGTGGATACGTGCCCGATGGAGGGCATCGTCCCTGCGGAATACGACAAACTGCTCGGACTCGAAGGAGGGGATTTTACCACGGTCGTCGCCTGCGCAGCCGGGTATCGCGCAGCGGGAGATAAATACGCCTCGCTCCCCAAGGTGCGCTTTCCAGCCAGCGAAGTCATCCAACGCGCATGAGTCTGAACAACGCCGAAAAGCGCGACCTGAAGTCGCGCGCGCAATTGCTCGAACCAGTCGTGAAACTCGGTCTCGCCGGGATGTCGGAAGGTTTTCTTCGCAGTCTCGACGCTGCGCTCACACTGCATGGAC
>CAMBOD010000220.1 GCA_945868985.1 Prosthecobacter debontii
CAGCCACGGCACCCGCCAGCGCCTCGTCATCAGCAGCGCACTGCTCCACGAGCCGAGCGTGCTCGTCATTGATGAACCGATGGTCGGCCTCGACCCGATGCACGCACGCATCGTGAAGGACGAATTCAAAGCCCGCGCCCGCGCCGGCATGACGGTCTTCCTCAGCACGCACCAACTCAGCGTCGCCGAGGAACTCGCCGACCGCATCGGCATCATCCATCGCGGCCAGCTCATCGCACTCGGCACCGTCGAGGAATTGCGCGCTTTGAGCACGGAAAAGGGCGCGCTGGAAAACGTCTTCCTCTCCCTCGTGGACGCGGAGGAAATCGCACGCGAGCGCGCCTAGCCTCATGTTCACGCTGCTCAATACCGATCCTTCGTCCAAAGCCCGCCGTGGTCGTCTCGTCACGCGGCACGGAGTCATCGAGACGCCCATATTCATGCCCGTGGGCACACAAGGCTCGGTGAAGGCCGTCTCGCCGATGGAGCTGTGCGAGCTGAAAGCGCAGATCATTTTGGGAAACACCTACCACCTCTTCGTGCGACCGGGCATGGAGGTGATGAAAAAATTCGGCGGCCTCCATCGCTTCATGAGTTGGGACGGCCCCATCCTCACCGACAGCGGCGGCTTCCAGGTTTTCTCCCTCGCGAAGTTGCGCAAAATCACCCCCGAGGGTGTGCATTTTCAAAATCACCTCGACGGCTCGCCGATGTTCCTCGGCCCGCGCGAGGCGATGGAAATCCAGGCCACGCTCGGCAGCGACATCTGCATGTTGTTCGACGAATGCCCGCCGTATCCGTGCGAGCGCGACTACGCCGCAAAGAGCCTCGCGCTTACGCTGAAATGGGCGCGCATGTGCAAAGAAGTCGAAACGCCGGGGCTGAAATTCGGCATCGTTCAGGGCAGCAGCTACGCCGACTTGCGCCGCGAAAGCGCCGAGGCGCTCGTGCAGATTGGCTTCGACGGATACGCCATCGGCGGCGTGAGCGTCGGCGAGCCGGAGCCGGAAATGATGAAGGCCGTCGAGAGCGCCGAGCCCTTCCTCCCCGCCGACAAAGCGCGCTACGCCATGGGCCTCGGCACCCCGCCGCAACTCGTGGAAATGGTCGCGCGCGGCGTGGACATGTTCGACTGCGTGCTGCCCACGCGTATCGCGCGAAACGGGACGGCGTTCACGGAAAACGGGACGCTCAATTTGAAAAACGCCGAGTTCACGATGGACGAAGGCCCCATCGAAGAAGGCTGCCAGTGCTACGCCTGCCGCAATTTCGCGCGCGGCTACCTGCGCCACCTCATCAAAGCCAACGAAATCCTCGGCCTGCGCCTCGTCTCGCTGCACAACCTCCATTTCTACCTCCACCTCATGGAGCGCATCCGCTCCCACATCGAAGCCGGCACCTTCGCCGACTTCCGCCGCACCTTCGTCGCCAACTACACCCCCTGGCAGTCCGAGCCGGAGTAACGCGATGAGCTTCACCGCCGCAGCGTTGCCGCCTTGCAACGACAATGCTGGCAACCCTGAAGACTCTTGATTTATACCCCATCGCCGACCAATGTCCGCCCATGACCCTTTCGAGACAGTTGCGGGAATCTCGCTTGAAGCACACGTTGAAGAACTACGACGACGCCGTGAAGCAACTGCGCGTCTTCAAGGCAGTGCTACCCATTACCTCGAAGAAGTCCGACTCTTCCGCAACTATGCGGTTGAACGAGGACTCTGCCACTTACCAAGTGCGCTCCCGGAACTGACCCGTGAGCCTGACGATGAAGGCAACGAGCATCAGGTGTGGTATCGGCGGGATTTTTACACCTATCTCAAAGTCACTTGGCCGGACTTTTTCGGATTGTTGGTGATTCACCGTCCGGATGAAGATGAGCGTGCATCCCCCATCGCCTATCTCGAACGGTGGCATCTGCACAATGAGCTGTTTGGTGACAACGTGCGGTTTCTTGGTGTCGTGGAGGCTGGCGGAAATATGCGGATGGTGATCGAACAGCCAGCCATTAAGGCGTGCCCGCCACTCTGGAGCAGATCAACGATTTTTTCACCCGAAACAGTTGGCGACGCTTCTCGGTGGACGGAGAAGTCGCCTACTTCGATCCTGAAAGGCAGGTAGTCATCTCCGATATTCACCGGGGAAATTTAATCCTCATGGAAGACGGCCTGCTGGCCCCTATTGACCTGCGGGTGCAGTCACTCTCGGGAGCCATGCTGGATTACGTTCTGAAAGCCTGCCGCTGACTCACGCACATTCGTCGCCAACTACACCCCTGGCAGTCCGAGCCGGAGTAGCCGTGGCTGCTTTCGAGGAAGCAGAGGAGAACATTTTACCTGCCTCTCCCGTGCTTGCCTCGTGGCGCGATGTCTCCTTAACTCCGCGCCCTATGTCCGCAGAAGCCGCCAAACCACTTTACAACAACAAGAATCCCTTCCAGGCCACGCACCCGGTGAACAACAAGCTCACTGGCGCGGAGTCGGAGAAGGACACGCGTCACCACGAAATTTCGCTCGCAGGCTCGGGGCTCGTTTATGAAGCGGGCGATGCGCTCGCTTTGAAGGCGACGAATGATCCCGAACTCGTCGAACTCACCATCCAGGCCCTCGGCTGCACAGGCGACGAAACGGTGAAGGTGAAGGACGTGGAGAAGCCGCTGCGCGAGGCGCTCTTCCGCGACTACGTGCTGCATTTCGTGGAAAAAAAATTCATCGCCAAGCTCGCCGAGCGTGGCGTGGCGAAGATGGTGGAATTGAGCAAGCCCGAGAACGCCGCCGCGCTCACCGCCTACACAAATACGCGCCACGAGACGCGCGATTACGTGGACATCCTGCGCGAGTTTCCCGAGGTGAAACTGACGCCGCAGGAGTTTTGCGACACGCTCCGTGCGCTCGCCATCCGGCTTTATTCCATTTCGTCCTCGCAAAAGGCGCACCCGGAATCCGTCCACCTCACCGTGGCCACGGTCCGCTGGAACGCGCATGGGCGCGTGCGTCGCGGAGTGGCGTCCACTTTCCTCGCTGAGCGATGGGGCGGCGAGATGACGGCAGGCATTTTTGCGCAGACACAAAAGCATTTCCGCCTGCCTGATGACCCGAATACGCCAGTCATCATGGTCGGCCCCGGCACCGGCGTCGCGCCTTTCCGTTCTTACCTCGAAGAGCGGCAGGCCATCGGAGCGCGCGGCAAGAACTGGCTGCTCTTCGGCGAGCAGCGTGCGTCGCAGGATTTCTTTTACCGCGAGCAATTCGAGCGCTGGCAAAAGGACGGCCTGCTCTCGCGGATGGACCTCGCTTTCTCCCGCGATCAGGCGGAGAAAATCTACGTTCAGACTCGGATGAAAGAAGCCGGCGCGGAGATTTGGAAATGGCTCGCCGATGGCGCGTATTTCTACGTCTGCGGCGACAAAAACAAAATGGCTGCCGACGTTCACAACGAACTCATCGCCATCGCGCAGACCCACGGCGGCAAGAGCCCCGAAGAGGCAAAGGCATTCATCGAAGAGGGTCTGATGAAGACCGAGAAGCGCTACCGCCGCGACGTGTATTAAAGCCTGCGGGCGGTGCTTCGAGTTGCCCACTTGCTCGAACGCGAAACCCTGCAACATTCTTCCATCGTGAAACCACACTCCCTGCTTTTCATCGCCATACTTGCGGCACTCGTCGGCTGTGGCGACTCGCAAAAAAATGCCGGCCCCGATGCGCAGCAGATCGAGCACGACAAGGAAATTGCCCGGCTCGAACAAAAATGGGGCAGACTCGCAGACGAAAAGGAACTGGCTGAAAAAACCGCCAATGCCGAAGCCAAGCGCCTCGCGTTCGAGCGCGCGAAACTGGAGATCGAGAAGGAAACTTTCGAGATGGAAAAGAAGAGGCTCATCGGAAGTCAGCAACCACCTGCTGCGGTAACTCCCGCCATCGTCAGGGCGGAAACCGCTCCAGCCACCGAGCCCGCTGCCGACATCGCAAAGGCGGAGGTGGAAAAAGCTAGAGTCGAAAATGATCGCGCCACCGTGCAGGCCCGCACCGATGCGGACGACAAAGGCCCGCCGCCCGTCATCCCCAATTTGCCAGCCGGAATACCCAAGTCGGCCCCCGTCGTGGCTCCCGCTCCGAAACCAGTCCAGCCTTTCACCTCGCTTCCGCCCAAAGCAACGCCCACGCCCACACCGCGTCCCTATGAGCGTGGTTCCGGCAGTGCGCCCGAAAAGGGACTCCGGCCCGTGAAATTGCAACCTTCCAGCGGACTGTAATCGCTCTACACCGCCTCCCCCGCCGCGTGGCCGCTCGCCCACGCCCATTGGAAATTGTAGCCGCCCAGCCAGCCCGTCACATCCACCACTTCGCCGATGAAAAACAGCCCCGGCACGCGGCGCGCCTCCATCGTCTTCGACGAAAGCTCCCCCGTATCCACTCCCCCGAGCGTCACCTCCGCCTTCGGATAACCCTCCGTCCCGCTCGCGCGAAACGGCCACGCGCGCAGCAGCCCCAGCACCTCGTCAAACTCCCGCTGCTTGTAATGCACCAGCGTCTTCGCCAGCGCGTGACGCCCGCACCAAGCATCCACGAAACGCCTCGGCATCCGCTCCGCCAGCACCGCGTCGAGCGAGCGTCCCATCGCGCGTGCCGACACCACCGCTGCCGACGCCCCCGGCTCCGCGAGCAGATCAAAAAACACCGTCTCCCCCTCGCGCCAGTAACTCGAAATTTGCAGCACCGCCGGCCCGCTCACCCCGCGATGAGTGAATAGCATCGCCTCCGCAAACTCCGCATCGCCGCACCGCGCCACCACCGGCAGCGACAGCCCGCTCAGCGTATGCAGCGCCGAGTCCTGCTGCGCGAAAGTGAGCGGCACCAGCCCCGGCCTCAGCTCCGTCACCCGCAGCCCAAATTGCCGCGCCAGCCGATGCCCGAAATCCGTCGCGCCCAGCTTCGCAAACGACAGCCCGCCCGTCGCCACCACCAGCGCATCGCACGTCATCGCACCCCGCGTCGTCGCCAGACGGAACCGCTCCGCCT